>CAJMOO010000015.1 GCA_905215045.1 uncultured bacterium
TCAATCTCTCCAAACCAGAGAAAGATCCGAAAGCGATCGCAGCAGCGAAAAATGCCAAACAAAGTTCTTATCCAAAGTGCCAGCTTTGCATGGAAAATGAAGGATATGCCGGAAGGATCAATCATCCGGCAAGACAGAATCACAGAATCATGCCGCTAACAATCAATGACAGCAAATGGGGATTTCAGTATTCTCCATATGTATACTATAACGAACATTGTATCGTATTTAATGGACAGCATGTGCCAATGAAGATTGATAAAGCAGCATTTATAAAACTATTTGACTTTGTAAAACAGTTTCCACATTATTTCCTTGGATCCAATGCCGACCTTCCAATCGTTGGAGGTTCCATCTTAACACATGATCATTTCCAGGGCGGACATTATGAATTCGCCATGGAACGAGCAGAGATCGAGAAAGAATTTGTAATCCCCGGATATGAAGATGTTAAAGCAGGAATCGTTCACTGGCCATTATCTGTCATCCGTATTCAGAGCAAAGATGAGAAACGACTCATTGATCTTGCGGACTATATTTTGAAAAAATGGCGTGGATACACCGATGAAGAAGCATACATCTTTGCAGAGACAGACGGAGAACCACACAATACGATCACACCGATCGCACGTAAGAAAGGCGACATGTACGAATTGGATCTGACACTTCGTAACAACATTACAACTAAAGAATGCCCATTAGGACTTTACCATCCACATAACGAGTATCATCATATCAAGAAAGAAAATATCGGACTGATCGAAGTTATGGGATTAGCAGTTCTTCCATCCAGATTAAAAGGAGAGATGGAACAGCTTGCCAAATGTCTGGTAAAAGGAGAAGAAGTTGGTCAGTATGAGGAACTAAAAAAACATGTTCCTTGGGTCAATGAAATCAAAGAAAAATATCAGGATATCAACAAAGAGAATGTAGAAGGTATCTTAAAAGAAGAAATTGGACAGGTCTTTGTCAAAGTTTTGGAAGATGCCGGAGTTTATAAATGTGATGAAGAAGGAAGAAAAGCATTTGACCGCTTTATTGCAAGTTTGTAATAAGACAAATGAATGCAAGGCAATGGTGAAATTGTAAAAATTTCAGAAAGGAAGTAACAGATGAAAATATTAGTATTAGGCGGTGCTGGATACATCGGATCTCATACAGTCTATGAACTGATCGACGCAGGAGAAGAAGTCGTGATCATTGATAATCTGGAAACAGGACATATCGAGGCAGTTCATCCAAAAGCAAAGTTTTACAAAGGTGACTTAAGAGATAAAGATTTTGTAGACAGTGTACTGGATCAGGAAAAAGATATTGATGCAGTGATTCATTTTGCAGCAAATTCTCTGGTTGGAGAAAGTATGGTAGACCCATTAAAATATTACGACAACAACCTTTGTGGAACAAAGACAATGGTACAGTCCTTGGTAGAACATGGTATCGATAAGATCGTATTTTCCTCAACAGCAGCGACTTATGGAGAACCAGAAAAGGTACCAATCGTGGAGACAGACCGCACAGAACCTACCAATACTTATGGAGAGACAAAACTTTCCATGGAAAAAATGTTCAAATGGGTTGGACGTGCACATGGCCTTCGTTATGTATCTTTAAGATACTTTAATGCATGTGGAGCACATGTCAGTGGACAGATTGGTGAAGATCATAATCCAGAAACACATTTGATCCCATTGATCTTACAGGTGCCAAATGGAAAAAGAGAAGCAATCAGTATCTTTGGAACTGATTATGATACAAAAGATGGAACTTGTGTAAGAGATTATATTCATGTAACAGATCTTGCACAAGCACATATTCTGGCAGTGAAATACTTAATGGAAGGAAATGAAAGTAATATCTTCAACCTTGGAAATGGTGTTGGATTTACCGTAAAAGAAGTGATCGAAACAGCCAGAAAAGTGACAGGAAAGCCAATCAAGGCTGTGGAAGAAGGAAGAAGAGCTGGAGACCCGGCTGTCTTAATTGCTTCCAGTGAAAAAGCGAAGAATATCCTTGGCTGGAAGCCAGAACATGCAGATCTTGAAGAAATCATCGCAACTGCATGGAAATGGCACAGCAGCCACCCCGAAGGATATTGTTCAGTTCAAGAAGACAAATAACTCTTTTTGAACCATAAATCATCCCCGTACCGTTTAGAGCATGTTACCTGGCTCTGGGCGGTACTTTTTTTTCATAGGAAATTTCAATGAAATAAGAAAGGATGTAAAATGTTTGTTACTTTGTTCAAATAAAAAATGAAATGGTGTATACTAAGGAAAGCAGTAAGATAAAAGAAGGAGCATAAGACGATGAAACGTTTACTAGGATATTTAAGACAGCATCTGGCAGAAACAATTCTTGCACCAGTATTTAAGATGTTAGAAGCAAGTTTTGAATTGTTTGTGCCTTTAGTTGTTGCACGAATGATCGATACAGGGATCGGTCATCAGGATACATCATATTTATGGAAGATGGGAGGATTACTGATCTTACTTGGTGTAGTTGGGTTTGGGTTTTCAATTACAGCACAGTATTTTGCAGCAAAGTCGGCAGTTAACACAGGTCGGGCGATGAGAAGTGATCTGTTTGCTCATATAAATAAATTTTCTTATCAAGAGATTGACCAGATCGGGACCTCGACATTGATCAACCGCATGAGTAACGATATCAATCAGGTGCAAAATGGAGTGAATATGTTCCTGCGTCTGTTTCTGCGTTCACCGTTTGTTGTGTTTGGAGCGATGGTCATGGCGTTTACGGTAGATTATAAAGCAGCGATATCCTTTGTATTTACGATTCTTGGTTTAGCAATTGTTGTTGGTTTGATCTTATGGATTACCATGCCAAAATATCGAAAGGTACAAAAACAGGTTGATGAAGTATTAAAAAGTACCAGAGAAAATCTGCTTGGAATTCGTGTGATTCGAGCCTTTAACCGACAGAAAAATGAAGAAGAAACCTTTCGGAAACAAAGCACGATCCTTTATAAGAAACAGATTCATGTAGGAAAGATTTCTGCAATGCTAAACCCACTGACCTATGTGATCATCAATTTAGGAATCATTGCAATTCTTTGGTCAGGTGGGAAACAAGTAAATCTTGGATATCTAAGTCAAGGACAGATCATTGCACTGATCAATTATATGTCACAGATCCTTGTAGAATTAGTCAAACTTGCGAATCTGTTGATCTTATTATCAAGAGCACTGGCAAGTTTAGACAGAGTAAATCAGATCTTTGAGATGCAGCCATCTATGAAGGAAGAAGGACGATGTGAAACTGGCAGATCAAAAGACCAGCCAATCCTTGAGTTTCAGAATACATCCTTTGCCTATCATGGTTCCAGAACGGATGCAATCCGTCCATTTGACCTTTCAGTGAAAGAAGGAGAGACGATTGGTGTGATCGGTGGTACAGGATCAGGAAAGAGTACCTTGGTTTCTCTGATCGCAAGATTATATGATGCAACAAGCGGAAAGATTTTATACCGTGGAGTTGATGAGAAAGAATTAAAACCCGAGTATATTCGAAAGAAAATCGGATTTGTACCACAGAAAGCTTCTCTATTTGAAGGAAGTTTACGTGACAATATGAAATGGGGAAAAGAAGATGCTACCGATGAGGAAATCTATCAGGCATTGGATACCGCTCAGGCAAGAGAATTCGTGGATCAGAAAGGCAAAGGATTAGACCTTATGATCGAGCAGAATGGAGAAAATCTATCTGGCGGGCAGAAACAGAGGTTAACGATTGCAAGAGCATTAGTCAGAAATCCAGAAATCTTAATCTTAGACGACAGTGCGTCCGCACTTGACTTTGCAACCGATGCAAGGCTTCGAAAAGCGATCAAAGAAGATACCGATAATATGACAGTCTTTCTTGTATCCCAGAGAGTATCAACGATCCGCAATGCAGACCATATCTTAGTTTTAGAAGATGGGGAAGTTGCTGGAATCGGAACACATGAACAGTTGTTGAAAGACAATCAGGTATACAAAGAAATCTGTGCATCACAGATGGCAGGAGAGGAGGCATAAGACCATGAAGAAAGACAAAAAACAAAAGACATTACAAAGAATCATGGAATATATGAAGCCATATCGGTTTTTGATCTTTGCGTCTTTGGTGTTGGCGGTGGTCAGTGTGGCGTTGACGCTTTATGTTCCGATTCTGACAGGACAAGGTGTGGATTGCATTATATCAAAAGGAAATGTTGATTTTACAAGATTGATAAGTATCATAAAAACGATCATGATCTGTATCGTATTAACGGCAGCAGCCCAGTGGCTGATGAATCATGTCAATAACCAGATTACATATAAGATAGGAAAAGATTTAAGGATTCAAGCATTTGAACAGTTACAGAAACTGCCATTATCTTATGTCGATGCACATTCCTCAGGAGATCTGATCAGCCGTATCGTCACAGATATCGACCAGTTTACAGATGGATTATTACTTGGATTTACACAGTTATTTACCGGCGTAATCACGATCATTGGAACCATCTGCTTTATGCTTGGGATCAATCCATGGATTACATTGGTGGTTGTTGTCTTAAGTCCGTTTTCTTTTTTGATCGCAAGCTTTATTTCCAAACGAAGTTTCAATATGTTTCAGAAACAGTCACAGACCAGAGGAAAGATGACAGGGTTTGTCAATGAAATGCTTGGAAATATTAAAGTAGTCAAAGTGTTTGATCATGGAGAGAAGGCACAAGAAGAGTTTGATCAGATTAATGATGATCTTGCTTATTATTCCCTGCGAGCAACCTTTTTCTCATCTATCACAAATCCGGCAACCAGATTTATGTATTCAGGAATCTATGCGGGAGTAGCAATCGCAGGGTGTATCAGTGTCATTCGTGGAAGTATCAGTGTTGGTCAGTTATCAAGTTTCTTAAGTTATACAAGTCAGTATACAAAACCGTTTAATGAGATTACAGGTGTTATTACAGAATTCCAGAATTCCTTAGCTTCTGCGGCACGAGTGTTTGAATTATTAGATGAAGAACCAATGATCCCGGATGCCGAAGATGCGAAAGTGTTGCATGATGTCAAAGGAAATGTAGAATTAGAGCATGTCGATTTTTCTTATGTGAAAGAAGTGCCTTTAATTCAGGACTTTAATTTAAAAGTAGAACCAGGACAGAGAATTGCAATCGTCGGGCCGACAGGATGTGGAAAGACAACATTGATCAATCTGTTAATGCGTTTTTATGATGTAAATACAGGATCGATCAAAGTTGAAGGTGATGACATTCGTGATGTTACAAGAGAAAGCTTAAGATCAAGTTATGGAATGGTTTTGCAAGAAACATGGTTAAAAGCAGGTACGATCCGTGAAAATATCTGTTATGGAAAATCAGATGCTACAGAAGAAGAGATGATAACAGCGGCAAAAGAAGCCAATGCTCATGGATTTATTGAGAGAATGCCAGATGGATACGATACAGTCATTACGGAAGGCGGTGGAAATCTTTCTCAAGGACAGAAACAGCTGCTTTGTATTGCAAGAATTATGTTAAGCCTTCCACCAATGCTGATCTTAGATGAAGCGACATCATCCATCGATACGATGACAGAGATCCGAATTCAGAGAGCATTTGAGACGATGATGAAAGGAAGAACAAGTTTTATCGTAGCACACAGATTATCAACGATCCAGAATGCTGATGTGATCTTGGTTATGGAGAATGGACATATCTTAGAGCAGGGAACTCACGAGGAACTTTTAGAGAAAAATGGTGCATATGCCAGATTATATAACAGCCAGTTTGCACCAGTATAAAGATGGAAAAATTTGTACCAGTATAAAAAGATGGAAGAAATATAAATGGAAGAAAAAGTACAAAGGAAAAAGAAAAGATTACTTTATTTATTTGTGCAGACGTTTTACTTAAGCGCATTTACATTTGGAGGCGGTTATGTGATCATCTCTTTACTTCAGAGGAAGTTTGTTAACGAATATCATTGGATCGAGGAAGAAGAAATGCTTGATCTGGTTGCAATCGCACAGTCAGCACCTGGACCGATCGCAGTGAATGGTGCGATTGTTATTGGCTACAAACTGGCAGGAATCCCTGGGGTATTGGTAAGTGTATTAGGAGCAATTCTGCCGCCATTTGTGATCATATCTGTGATTTCGGTGTTTTATGAGATCTTTCGGGATAACAAGATTGTCTCATCGATGCTGTCAGGAATGCAGGCAGGGGTTGCAGCAGTGATTATCAGTGTTGTCTATGAGATGGCACAAGGACAGAGTAAAAAAGATAATAGAATAGAACTTGCTATTATTATGGCAGCTGCGTTTGTTGCGAACTATTTCTTAAAGATCAGTGTGATCTACATTATTCTTATATGTATTGGAATAGGAGTCGTGCAATATGTGATAAAAAGAAGGAGCATGGGAGGCCGAGAATGATTTATCTTCAGTTATTTTTAAGTTTCCTAAAGATTGGGGCATTCAGTTTTGGAGGCGGCTATGCAGCAATGCCGATGATACAGCAGCAAGTAGTAGCAACACATCACTGGCTTTCTGTATCAGAATTTGGTGATCTCGTGACAATTTCACAGATGACACCAGGACCAATCGCAGTGAATGCGGCGACTTTCGTAGGAACAAGGATTGCAGGATGGCCAGGAGCTATAAGTGCAACGATTGGATGCGTATTTCCATCGTGTGTGATCGTTACAGCTATCGCATATGTTTATGTGAGATTCCGGCACATGGAAGGATTACAAACAGTCTTAAATACATTAAGACCAGCGGTGATTGCGTTGATTGCTACATCAGGAATTACGCTTTTTACACAAGCAGTCTTTCAGGGAAATTTGATCGCATGGAATTGTATCAACTGGCTTCAGGCTGGGATTTTCCTTTTATGTATGTACTTGTTGATCATAAAGAAGAAAGATCCGATTATTGTGATGGTGCTTGCAGGCGTTCTTCATGTGGCAGGCGGTCTGATTTTTGGAAATATATAAAACGATAGGAAGTGACAGGTTTGAGCAAGATACAAGAAGCAAAGAAACTATTAAAACAATATTTTGGATATGATGAATTCCGTAAAGGGCAACAACAGTTGATCGAAGCAACATTAAATGGTCAGGATGTCTTAGGGATCATGCCGACAGGAGCAGGAAAATCTCTCTGCTTTCAGATTCCGGCATTGATGATGGATGGGATCACACTCGTGATCTCGCCATTGATCTCCTTAATGAAAGATCAAGTTGGGACACTCAATCAGGCAGGAATCCACGCAGCATTTTTAAACAGTTCTCTGACACAGGGACAGTATCATACCGCATTAAAATATGCGATGCAGGGAAGATACAAGATCATCTATGTGGCACCAGAACGCTTGGAAACAGAAGGTTTTATCAATTTTGCGCTAAATAGTGGAGTGAAGATATCAATGTTGGCAGTTGATGAGGCACATTGTGTGTCTCAGTGGGGGCAGGATTTCAGACCAAGTTATCTAAAAATTCTGGAATTTTTAAAGAAACTTCCGTATCGTCCTGTACTGACTGCATATACAGCAACAGCGACAGCAGAAGTCAGGGATGATATTATGGATATTTTGAATTTGAGAGATCCATTTGTATTAACGACAGGATTTGACCGGGAGAATCTTTACTATGCAGTAAAACGCCCACGGGATAAGTATAGAGAATTACTAAGTTATTTAAAAGAAAAAGAAGAAAAAATGCCAGGAAGCAGCGGGATCATTTACTGTCTGTCTAGGAAAAATGTTGAGGAAGTCTGCTATCAGTTAAGAGAAGATGGATTCTCCGTGACAAGATATCATGCAGGGTTATCGGATGAAGAACGAAAGGAAAATCAGGAAGATTTTATCTATGACAGAAAGCAGATCATGGTAGCGACGAATGCCTTTGGAATGGGAATTGATAAGCCAGACGTTCGTTTTGTTGTCCATTATAACATGCCAAAGAACATGGAAAGCTATTATCAGGAAGCAGGAAGAGCCGGACGAGACGGAGAACCTGCGGAATGTATCTTATATTACGCTCCGATTGATAATCGCACCAATCGTTTTCTTATTGAAAATGGAGAAGAGAATGAAGAACTAGATGCGATCACAAAACAGATTGTGATGGAAAGAGACTGGGAGAGACTTCGCCAGATGACATTTTACTGTTATACGAAGGAATGTTTACGCCATTATATCTTAAAATATTTTGGTGAGCAGACAAGCGGCTATTGTGGAAACTGTTTAAACTGTTTGACCGAATTTGAAGCAATCGATGCGACAATGGAAGCGAAAGCGGTCATTGAATGTATCAGAGATTGTTACAGAGATTTTGGGTTATCCACGATTGTTGATATTTTAAAAGGATCTAAGAGTCAGAAAGTTTTAAACCGTCATTTAGATGAGAATTCACAATATGGAGTATTAGTAGCAGAAAGTATTGCAAAAATTCGCCAGATCATCAATGAGATGTTAGTTTACGGATATCTTGAGATGACAGATGATGAATATCCAGTTTTAAGTGTTGCGGATGTTACGGAGATTAATGATGACTGGAAATTTGAGATCAAGATTCCAAAAGAAGTCGAAGAAGAGAAAGAAGAACGCAAAGTTAAGACAAAGAAACGAAAGAAAGCAGGAGCTGTGGCAGCACTTGCAGAGGGAGATACAGATCTGTTTGAAGCATTACGCGAACTTAGAAGAACGATCGCATCCGAACAGAAAATCCCGCCATATATGGTATTCTCCGATAAGACATTGGTACATATGAGTACGATGAAACCTTCTAATGATGAGGAAATGTTAGAAGTCAATGGAGTCGGAGAACATAAGCTTCAGAAATATGGCGAACGTTTTTTAAATGAAATTCAGAAATATAAATAAAATGATGTAAGTGTCAAAAGTATAAATCGCGTTTGTGCTTGCACAAATAAGCGATTTATACTTATTGACACGCCGAACAACGAGAACGGAATAAAATGGTGTGAACACGCCATTTTATGGGAGTTCGAGGTGTTCGAGGATTGTGGAATTGCGAAGCAATGGAACAATCCGGGTACATCAGAGAGTGGCAAAATTTACTTTTGACACTCTCATCATAAAATACATAGATAATAGGAAAAGGAAATCCGTATGAACTATTTTGAAACAAATTTAGAAGAAATATCAAGATCCATACAGTTGCTTGTGCAGATATTTGAATATCAAGTGTTTGAACTTCAAGTCGAAGAAAAAGATGAAAATCAAACAGGATATGTTCCATATATGATGAACGATGCAATTGAGTGTTATCTAAGTTTTCATGGACTTCGTATCTCTGGAAAATATGATAAAGACTATGAAGGAGAGATGTGGGCACAACTGGAAGAACGAGAAGGTCGTTATGGGTTGATCGTTCATCAGGGAGAAGAAAGTGTTTTTACAATGTGGTTTGATGAGATCATGGAACATACGAACTGTTACCGGTATCATGAAATCGGACATTTCTGGAGAGAAGGAGCTGAGCAGTGGCGCCAGCTAGTCTATATGATCGGAACGATCCGTGAAAAATACCGTTTTCTAGGAGAAGAAGTATGCAATGATCAAGAAATGGAAATTATGTCACTGATCGAATTTGCACCATTTTATTACTATTTCCCAATCAATGAAGATCCAGAAGAATGGTATGAGAAAAGCGAAGAAGGCCTATGGTGTATGAGAAATCTTGCTATGCAGGCAGGCGATAAAGATTATTTAAAATGGATTGATAAATATGAGAAGCACCCAACCAAACGAATGGAGATGACGCTTGCAAAGAAACTGCAAGATCCAAAGAGACAAGATTTATATGAATTGATCTGCGAGAAAGTCTGCAATGCTTCTGATCCATATCCAGCAAGGAATTATGGAGAAAGAATCGATCAGAAGATTCAACGATACAGGGAACAGGTTGATAAAAAACTGAAAGAACAAGGATTTATGGGAACTTATCCACAGTATGAAAGTGAACATTTATGGGTGCAGGTAACAGAAGAACATCCGTTTACGATCTTGGAATCCGAAGATTTTAAATTTAAGATTCAATTGATGATCTCGGAATGCAGAGATAAGCATCCACGGAAAAACGCAGGTTTCTTCAATGGATGGGGAAGAAATGGTAAAATAAAAAGACTCGATTTTTAATCACGAAAATCGAGTCTTTTCTTTCACGGATTTATTTATTCTTCAGCCGCTTCTTCGTCTTCATCCTCAGGTGCAACTTCTGGTTCTGCGATGTTAACGACCAGAGTATCTTCTGGTGTAACAAGAGAAATCTTGCTGTTAGCAGCTAATGGCAGGTCTTTGACATGAATCATATCACCAACATTGTACTGTGTTAAGTCAATCTCAACTTTTTCAACGATGTCAGCTGGGAATGCTTTGTATTCAATCTCAGATAAAGACTGTTCAACGATACCATTCTGTACAGCATCTTCGTTTAATAATTCGATTGCAGCAGTTGTGTGGATCTTTTCGTCAGCAACTAATGCCTGGAAGTTGATAAACATTGTTTCGTTTTTCATGGCATTGTAGTCGATTTCTTTTACGATGGCGTCTACATTTTCTCCGTCAACAAGTAAAGTAATGTGAGCTCCTTTTTTGTTATCCTTTAAGAATTTCGCAGCTTCACGGGAATCAACTTTCAATGGAATGGAATTTTCGATATCTCTGCCAAACAGATTTCCGATAACATAACCTTCTTTTCTTAATTTTTTAGCCTTTGTTTTCAAATCTCTTTTTTCTGCAGTTAATGTGTTCATAAAAGTTCCTCCTTGAAAAAACATTAAGATATTGTGCATCTTATGGTATAACACCGGAAGTTCTTTCTATTAATAAGAACGTATATACACAAAAAGAGCTTCCGGTGTAGTGGAAGCTCTTGCTGTATCGTAGGTGTTTCTATGCACTTGAGTTTATTATACCACTACTTTCTCATTTTTAAAGGGGTAAAAATAATGTATTTTTAAAAGAACAAAACGGCTTCTTAGTATCGTTTTTGTCACTTCATAGAACACAAAAACATATATTAATAGAAGAAAAAAGAAAGGAAAAAAGACTGTGATTTATGATTTTGCCGTCATTGGCGGTGATATGAGACAGGTATATTTAGCCAATTATCTAAAAAATCAAAGATATCAGGTTATCACATATGCAACAAAAAAGGACGGTCTGGAATGTAAAGAAGGTAAAAACTTTGAAACTGTCATAAGCGAGTCAAGAAATATTATCGGACCTATCGTTTTTTCAAAAAATGAGGAGATTACAAGTAGTTATAAAAATAAAAAGATGCCAGTGGAAACACTGCTTCAAAAAATGACAAAAGAACAGATCTTATTTGGTGGCTGCATCAGTGAAGAAATTCAAAATGAATGTGAACAAAAAGAAATCGAAGCATTTGACTTTATGAAAATGGACGATGTCGCCATCTACAATGCGATCGCAACGGCAGAAGGTGCCATTATGGAAGCAATCAAGATGCAGCCGATCAATCTGCATAAAAGCCGGTGTCTGGTGCTTGGATATGGAAGATGTGCGAAAGTTCTGGCGGCCAAACTAAAAGGAATGGATGCACAGGTAACGGTCTGTGCCAGAAATAAAACAGCAAGAAGTCTTGCAAAATCTTTTGGACTTGAAGTTATAGATTTTACGGATTTGAAACGGCGAATCTGTCAATATGATTACATTTTTAACACTGTCCCAAAACAGATCCTAAAAGAAGATATCTTAAGGAAGATTTCCAAAGAATCCTGCATCATAGATATTGCATCCTATCCGGGAGGAACAAACCACAAAACAGCAGAAAAACTTGGAATCTGTGCAAAGTTATGCCAAAGTCTTCCAGGTATTTATTCTCCAAAATCTTCCGGGATGATGCTTGCAAAAAAAGTTTTAGAAATCAGTGGAGAGATCAAACATGGTATTAAAAAATAAAAGAATTGGCGTTGGAATGACAGGTTCCTTTTGCACTTACGCAAAAGCCTTTGAACAGATCGACCGTTTATTAGAAGAAGGTGCAATCCTGCAAACGATCTTTTCCGATACATCACAGCATATCAAATGCAGGTTTGGAAAAGGAGAGGAGTTTGTGAAAAAAGCATACGATATGACAGGAAATGAACCAATGAAAACGATCGAGGAAGCCGAGATCATCGGGCCAACCGGCTGTCTTGATGTCTTAGTCTTGATGCCATGTACTGGAAATACGATGGCGAAACTAGCCAATGGAATTACAGATACCCCCGTTTTGATGGCTGCAAAAGCCCAGCTAAGGAATGAAAAGCCGGTTGTTATTTCCCTGGCAAGTAATGATGCTCTTGGTATGAATCTTAAGAATATTGGGAATCTACTAAATCATAAGCATATTTATTTTGTGCCATTCGGACAGGACGATCCGATTAAGAAGCCAAACTCTATGATCGCGGACACAAGACTGTTAACTCCCACGATCTTACAGGCACTAAAAGGCAGACAATATCAGCCGATTCTCATTGATCATAAAAAATAAAAAGAGGTATCATCTATGTGTGGAATTGCAGGATTTCTAAATCCCGGAAATAATCATCAGAAAACAGAAAAAGAAAAGTATGAGATCATAAAGAAAATGAATGAAGCCCAGCACCATAGAGGTCCAGATGATAAAGGAACATTTCTGGAAAATGGCTGTGCATTAGGGCATGTGCGGTTATCCATTCTTGATCTTTACAGAGGCCATCAACCTATGTGTAAAAAAAGAGAAGGAAATACCTATGTCATCATCTTAAATGGCGAGATCTATAACATGAAACCATTAAAAGAACAACTGATCAAAGAAGGAGAAGCCTTTGCGACAACCAGTGATACGGAAGTTGTATTAACTGGATATATCAAATATGGAATTTCTTATATAGAACAGTTAAATGGAATCTTTGCTATTGCCTTGTGGGATGGAAAGAAGCAGAAATTATATTTGATCAGAGACCGTGTTGGAGTCAAACCACTGTTTTACACAAAACAGGGAGAAACATTGATCTTTGCATCAGAGATCAAAGGCTTGTTTGCATATCCGGGAGTGAAACCAATCATTGACAGGGAAGGTCTTTGTGAAGTCTTTGGATTAGGACCTGCAAAATCCTATGGAAAAGGAGTTTTCAAAGATATCTATGAAGTTCTTCCAGGGCATTTCTTGGAATATGACAAGAAAGGATTTAAGGATCATGCATATTGGAAGTTAGAAGCAAAAGCACACAAAGACAGCAAAGAAGATACGATCGAACATACAAGATGGTTGATCCATGATGCGGTTGAAATGCAGATGCTATCGGACATTTCGATCAGTACCTTTTTATCAGGTGGAGTGGACAGCAGCCTTGTCACAGCAATCTGTGCGAAAAAGCTTCAAAAAGAAGGAAAAAACTTAAACACATTTTCTTTTGATTTTGTAAATAACCATCAATATTTCAGATCAAACTCCTTCCAGCCAAGTGAAGACCGTCCTTGGGTTGATAAGATGGTGGATTTTGCAAAGACAAATCACAGATATCTTGAATGTGACAATGAAAATATGATTGAAAATCTATATAAAGCAGTCGATGCAAGAGATCTTCCATGTATGGCGGATGTGGAATCCTCGATGCTATATTTCTGCTCCAAAGTTGTAAAATACAACAAAGTCACATTAACAGGAGAGTGTGCCGATGAGATTTTCGGCGGGTATCCATGGTTTCACAAAGAGGAATGTTTCAAAGCAGATATCTTCCCATGGTCTATGGATATGGCACCAAGGAAAATGCTGCTAAATGATGATATCTTACAGAAAGTGGATTTAGAATCTTATGCAAGAACAGCTTATCAAAAGACGATCAATGAAACACCAAAGCTTTACGGAGAAGATCAGACAGAAGCCAGAAGAAGGCAGATTTCTTATCTGAATCTAAGGTGGTTTATGGTAACCTTAATGGATCGCATGGACCGCACCAGTATGCATTGCGGATTAGAAGCACGAGTTCCATTTGCAGATCACAGGATTGTAGAATACTTATATAATGTTCCATGGGAGTTAAAATGTCTAAATGGTGTGGTAAAAGGATTGTTAAGAGCAGCAGGAGAAGAAACTCTGCCAGATGAAGTCTTATACCGCAAGAAAAGTCCATATCCAAAGACCTATGATCCAAACTATGAAAAACGCTTATCAGAAGAACTTCTAAAAGTCATGGCAAAAAAAGAAGCACCGATCAAAGAACTGATCGATGCATATAAACTAAGCCGATTCTTAGACAGCCCGAAAGATTACGGCAAACCATGGTATGGACAGCTGATGGCAGGTCCACAGATGATCGCTTATCTTCTGCAAATCAATTACTGGCTGGAAAAATACCAGATTACATTGGATCTTAGATAGCCAAATATTGATAGATCGTTCGATATCAACAAGATAATCAGACTAGATCAATGCAAAATATCTAAGAATATAAAGCCATCCAGTCACCGTAAAGGCACTAAACATCGTTGTCAACATCACAACGCTGGAAGATAAAGTTCCTTCATGCCCCATATTTTTCGCCATAACAAAACTGCTCACGGTCGTTGCAGAACCAAGCATGATAAGGATTGCTACAAGTTTATCTGTACGGAATCCAAGTTTCACTGCAATCGGAAGGAAAATAGCACAAAGTCCAACAAGTTTCATAAAAGCAGCAATGGCCGATGGTTTGAGCTTTCCGAAAGCTTTTTTGATATCAAATGTAGCTCCCATCGCCATTAATCCCATAGGAGTGGCAACATTTCCAATGCTTGAAATAACCTTTTTCGGGATTGCAGGCATTGGAATTTTTAATGCAGACCAGACAAGACCTGCGACGATTCCGATCAGGATTGGGTTTGTAACGATTCCTTTGATCGTTTTTTTCACAACAGTACGGTCAAGACCACTCTGACCGGGTTTAAATACAGATAAAACGATGACAGCCATCATATTATAGAGTGGCACACTTCCAATGATCATCAAAGGAGCCATTCCAGCATTTCCATAAATATTCTGAATAAATGCGATTCCAAGAAGGGCAGCACTGCTTCGGTAAGCTGCCTGAATAAATTCTCCACGGATCGATTTATCACCAATCCCACAAGAGATCAGAAAAGAAATCGTAATGCTGATTAAAGTAGCGAAAAAACAAAACAGAACAAACTTAATATCCCATACCTTTGAAAAATCAACGGTTGCAAGATCTTCAAATACCAGAACAGGCAATGGAACCATAAATACAAATTTATTCATTTTAGAAGCAAAAACGTCATCAATCCAGCCAATCTGTTTAAAGATGAGTCCTAAGATCATCATCACAAAGACTGGAACGGTGGCATTTAAGCTGAAGATCAGATTTTCCATATAAAATAATTACTCACTTTCTGTAGTATAAGCTGAGGTTTTCTTTGGTGTGATCAGATAGCGATAGACAAAGTGTTTTACTGTAACAAAATGTTTTCTTGCCCATACAAGACAAAATCCACTGAATACAGGCAGAAAACACACCAGAGAACCAGCCTGTCCCAAATTTTTGCAGGACAGATAAGAAACGATAACACCAAAATGGAAACTAAGCAAAACACAAGCGAAGAACTTCCATTTTCTCAAGGCATCAGGATCCTTACTGCATAGATATTCTGTCATGGATGTCGTAAACTGACGTAGGTTATTCGTAGAGAAGATCGTAGAGCAGGTAAATCCATCGCCGCCTTTAAATGAACACCACTGGATCGCCATCGCAAAATACAGCGGATAAAGGGCTATAAAATCATTTAGATCAGATGGAAGAAATGCAACGATCAAAGCAGCCATTGCATCTATAAAAAGACTGACATAAGGAAGATGCAGTCTTGTAAATTTTGGTAAGATCACTGTCAGTGACAACGCAAACATATAGATAAAAACACCAAGAAGCCTTACAAAAAAATTAGCATCCGGATGTCCTGCAAAGTCTGCAAACACAGAAATCAGATTCGAAGTCTGCGCAGAACCAAAGAGTTCATGATGGTTAAGGATCGCAAAACCACCAAGAAATCCACCAACAATTGCCATATTAAAATGAATCCATCGATCCATATCCCTACTACACATGAAAAAACCAGCTTTCTTAAAAATATTTCCAAAATATTATATAACCATATGAAAAAATTGTAAAGATAAGGGAAAGTATAAAATATAGTCAATAGTCAGTCAAAGATTGTCTTTTTTATATAAAATGATGTGGGTGTCAAAAGTCATATTTTAAAAATGCATTTTACATTACATAATAGATGATTGTTCTTTGATAACTGAATAAAACTATGTTTTTACGGATCAGGCAGTTAAATGGAAATTCCCTATCGCCTATGCGGTCTCAAATGCTCTGCATTTAAGTTTGCCTTGGAGATGTCTGTGTATACGAGAAAAACGAAATCATAGAATAAAAGCTCCAGAACCATTGAAATTTTGCCGTTGTTTTGAACGGTTCGCAGCTAGCTTGGTGCGTTGTTTGAGCGTAGCGAGTTACGCAAGGAAAGCTAGCGAATCAGCGACCGTTCAAAACAGCGAGCATAAATTTCTGGTCTGGAGCTTTTATTCTATGATTTCGTTTTTCTCATATACATTGAACACTTATTCAAATAACTATTTCGCGATCATTTCCATAATCTCATTACTTCTCTGGACAAACTTCGTCATTTCTTCAGGAGCTAAAGTCGTATGGCTTAACATCGCAAGATCATATAACTGTTCGCAAATGATCTTCGCATTGTCGGCATCTCCATGCTCAAACAGATATTTCACAAGTGTATTATTTGCATTCAGAGTAAGAACCTGTGCAGGTGCACCAAACATATTAGGGTCCATACCTGGCATTGCATACATCTTCATCATATCCTGCATACGTCTGCTTTCTTCAGATAAAGTGATGATAGAAGAGATCTTCGCATCTTTTAATTTATCAACATGAACTTCAAGATTTTCTTTATTTAAAGTCTTTCTAAACAGATCAGTTAAAGAAGTCTTGATATCTTCTAATTCTTTTTCATCTACATCTTCTTTTAAAGCATCTTCGACATCCGCATCGATACGTTTAAACTTGATATGCTGGTTCTGCTGTTCGATCTGTGTGATAAATGCAGAATCAATGTTGTGGCTTAAGATCACAGCATCCATACCCTGTTCTTTAAACATGTTGATGTACTGGCTCTGCTGAACTTCGTCTGTGATGTAATATAAAGTTGTTACATCATCGTCATTTGCAGGAGCAGGAACAAGGTCGCTTAATGTTACATATTTGTGTTCCATGTTTTTAAATAAGATGTAATCTTTGATCTTATCTGCAAATTTCTGGTCACGGATAAATCCAAACTTGATAAATGGACTGATATCATCCCAGTATTTTTCATAAGATTCACGGTCTGTCTTGCACATACCAGTTAACTTATCAGCAACTTTCTTTGTGATGTAATCAGAAATCTTCTTCACAAAACCATCATTCTGAAGAGCACTTCTTGATACGTTCAGTGGAAGGTCTGGACAATCGATCACACCTTTTAATAACATTAAGAATTCAGGGATAACTTCTTTGATATTATCGGCGATAAATACCTGGTTGTTATATAACTTAATGGTGCCTTCGATAGAATCATATTCTGTGTTGATCTGAGGGAAGTAAAGGATACCTTTTAAGTTAAATGGGTAATCCATGTTCAGATGAATCCAAAATAGTGGTTCTTTAAAGTCATGGAAGACTTTGTGATAGAATTCTTTGTATTCTTCATCCGTACATTCATTTGGACGTTTGTTCCAAAGTGGATTTGTATCACTTAAGGAAACTGGACGTTTGTTGATCTTTACAAGATCTTTGGCTGGAGATACTTCAACAGTCTCTTTTGTACCGTCCTCGTTTTCTTTTTCTTCTGTTTTTGCATCTTCGTGGATATGTTCTACAACGACATCATCATCTTTTACCTGATCTTCAGGGATTGTCTCAAATTTCTGTTCGGCACCTTCTACAGATAAGAAGATCTCTGTTGGCATGAAAGAGCAGTATTTTTCGATGATCTCTCTTGCACGATATTCATTTGTAAATTCTGTGCTTTCTTCATTTAAGAATAAGGTGATCTCTGTACCGACTGTCTCTTTTGTACCAGTTGCCATTGTATATTCTGTACCACCGTCACAAGTCCAGTGAACAGGTTCAGCTCCTTCTTTATAAGAAAGAGTATCAATCGTAACTTCGTCCGCTACCATAAATGCAGAATAGAAACCAAGACCGAAATGTCCGATGATCTGGTCACCTTCTGTTTTGTCTTTGTACTGTTCTAAGAACTGTGTAGCTCCAGAAAATGCGATCTGTGTGATGTATTTTTCAACTTCATCCGCTGTCATACCAAGACCTGTATCGATGAATTTTAAAGTTTTCTTCTCAGGATCAAGGATAACATCAACTTTGTTTTTATGTCCTTCTGGGAAATTGTATTCTCCCATCATATCTAATTTCTTTAATTTTGTGATGGCATCGCATCCGTTAGAGATTAATTCACGGAAGAAAATATCGTGATCGGAATAAAGCCATTTCTTAATAATTGGGAAAATATTATCGCTGTTAATGGAAAGAGTTCCTTTTTTTTCTGCCATAATTGTACACTCCTTTATCTAAAAATATTTTGATCTTATTCAAGTGTTCTATGTCAAATAGAACTTTTACAAATGTTATTGTAGAACCAAAGTTGATAAAAGTCAAGTAAAAATTAGCACTCAACAAAAAAGAGTGCTAATAAAATAAAAAGAGAAGTTTACAATCATTTAACCCATTGCAAATATTTTCTAAAAAAATGATGTCTATAATGAAAAAAAGAGTAAGAAAAAGGAGTAAAAAAGTATGGCTTTTGCGATGGAATGGATCAAGGGGCAGGATTTGTGGGAAACAAAAGCATATGGAAAATATGATGCAGTCAGTTATGTCAGAACATTTTTGGGAGATGATCAAGTATATGTGGCAGCAAAAGATGTGTTATTTTTTGAAACATTTCCTGGGTGTTACAGGTGTAATCCTTTTATAAAACAGGCAATGGATTCTATTTATTACAATCAGATTGAGATCATTGCATATGATGATGGGACGTTGGGGGATTTTGATGAATATCTTCACATCTTGAGAAAATGCGGATATTTCTATATTAAGAAGATCATTCTTGCACCACAATTTGGATTGAAACATACCAATTATCGGTTCTATTCCAAAATGATCGGCAAAGAAAATAAGCATGGGAAAAAATATGGAATGATCAGTAAGCATGTGAATCTTTTTGCAAAAAAACAGAAGGCAGATCATCTGCTTTATGTAACACCAGATCAGCATCCACAAAGATACTTTTATGGAAAACATCTGAAGATGGAAGAAAGAATGTTTCAGAATTTTGTTAATGAATCTTTATTTCAGGGATCAGTAAAAGAAACAAAAGGTTATTATTTTGGTTATGCATTTGAAGGAATTTTTCTGGATGCCTATTGCCGGTTTGTGAAATACTGGAAAGAAGAAAATAATATCCAAATTCTGTATTTTTCATATAATGCAGCATCTCTTGCACAGGCGTATTCAACATTATATCAAGAAGACCGGACAGAAATTTTATATGCCGATGAAAATACAAAGAGAAACCGCAATCTGATCATTTATTTAAATTATAATATCTGGAAAAACAGTGCGGTGGTCGATCTGTCTATAGAAGAAAATTTTACAAAATATATCAGAGAAAATGTTGACACACCAGTAAAAACTTTGAATCTATGTGATTTTTTCAAAAAGAATGATTTGAAAAAATATGAAGACCAGATACAAAAAGCCATCGAGATGATGAAGGATCCTGGATTTATAGTGGAAGAATATGATCAGGGACTTGCTGTATGGAATGAGGATAAATTTGATATACAGGAAATCCGTAATGTTCAGGAGATACAAAAAGGAGCCATTGAATTCGTAGATAAGTTTCACGAATGCAGTGAAAAGTCCGTATATCGGAAAAATCAGTACGAGATTTTTGACCACAGTTTTGTTGCAGATGTTATGGAGTATGCATTTGATGAGAAGAAACGAGGAAAGATTCATAAAACATTAGAACAAAAGATCATACAGTCAGCCAAAATAAGAAAAGTCATTCAAAAATTAAAGAAACTAAAGAATATTCTGAAAGGAGCGGCATTGTGATTTTATATGTAGGAGCATCGCTGTATCATATTTTATGTTTTTCGATTCACAAAATAAGAAATCATCCAACGGAAGATGCATTGTTAGTGATCGGAGATAACATATTTTCAAAAAGCGGTATGAAGGAATTAAAAAAGGATTTGGAACAGACCCAGATTTTTAAACGAGTTGAAATTCTGAAATTTATTGAAGGTGCATATTCAAATCCATATAAGATCACAAGGAATTCTGATGAAGAAAGAATTGATCAGTATATCAGATACAACGAAGAATGGATAGAAGACTGGCTTTCCAAAAAGGATATCAGGTTATCCGATTATACGGAATTTAATTCTGCGATCGACCACAGACATCTCGGACTTTACCTGTTGTCAAAAAGGATATCCTATCAGTATTTTGAAGATGGAAACGGGCTCTTGTCAAGAAGATGGGTGCAGCTTGAATTTCATAAGAAGGCTCAATATGCTTCTTATGCGGTGTGCAAACGATTGCATGCCTTAGGTGAGAATGACATTGTTACAAAAAAATATGCGAATCAAAGTGCACAGGAAGAAGGCTTCTATGATGACAAAATGGAAGATTTTGAGGTGACAAAATTATTTAAAATACTAGATGAGAAGGATCAAAAAAAGATTTTACAAATGTTTCATGCAAAAAAACTAGAACTGCCAAAAGGAAAAGATCCTGTACTTTATCTGACAAGATATGTTCGTTATCTGCAAAAACCAACGATTGAAAATCATGAATTTATCTCATCTATGATCGTAGATCTTTTTGCAAACGACCATCCTTTGATCGTAAAACCACATCCAAGAGATTTTACAGGAAGATACCAGCATATGTTTCAAGATGCAATTGTGCTGCCAAAGCAGTTTCCATCAGAACTCTTACCATTTTTATATGATGGGAAATACGAAAAGATCATTACAACAGGTTCCACTGCGATTGATGCACTAAAGAATTATGGAAAGGAAGTAATCAAACTGGATATTGAATTTGAAAATAAAGTTTATGCGATTTATCAATATACAGCATCTGTTTTATTTGCAAGGAAAATGTTTCCGAATCTTACAAAAGATGAAATTGCAATTGCAGGATGCAGTATGGAACTGATGAATCCGTTGTGCAGAGAATTTCTTGGATTTGAGGCTTCTGCACAGATTGATAAAAATAAGAAGTATAAGGTTATTTTGTGTGATGAAGTAGGCGAAGAAGTAAGTAGCAAAGATCTTAAAGCAGACTGTATCTGCTATTTAAATACCGATCATGACTATCGGTTCGCAGATGATATAAAGCAGGGATTTGAAAATATCCATTATTTAAATGTCCTTGTCAGACAGACAAAAGAAAATGCAATTGGTAAAGATCAGGAACATGCCATTTTTGTAAATACCAAAGATCAGAAAATTGTAGATAAATTAGAACGATTTTTTATACGTCATGAGTTCTTCTACACAGGAGTCGAAATGTTTGTTGGAAATGCATCTATGGCACAAAAGCAATATATGCAGATCGTGTCAGAAATCTTATGGACAAAATCGATGCAGGAGAGAAACACAAATCAAACGATTTTCCTAAACTTACCTAAAATGAAAAAACATATATCACCAAATGACATCAAAATGATGAAGCAATTACTCAAAAAAGTAAAAGAAGAAAGGAATTTCAATGAAAGTAACAGCCTTTGTACCAATGAAGTTAAATAACGAAAGATTACCAGGGAAAAATACAAAATCATTTACGAATGGAAAACCACTATGTCAGTACATTTTAAATACATTGTTAAAAGTAGAAGGAATTGATGAAATATATGTATATTGTTCCGATCCGTCCATCATGCTTTATCTCCCAAAGGGAATCAAATTTTTAAAAAGAGATCCAGCATTAGACGGAAGCCATGTAAAGATCAATGAGGTTTTAAAAGCATTTGCAAAAGATATTCCATCTGATGTTTATGTACTTGCCCATGCAACAGCCCCATTTATCCACAAAGAAACGATGGAACATGGTGTAAAAGCGGTTTGCGAAGAGGGATACGATTCAGCACTGAGTGTACATAAACAGCAGGACTTTTTCTGGATGGATGATAAACCATGGAATTATGACACAAAAGAGATTCCAAGAACACAGGATTTAAAACCATTATACAGAGAAACAACGGGACTTTATATTTACAAAAATGAACTGATCACCGAAGAAGGAAGAAGAATCGGAGATCGTCCAAAGCTTTTAGAGACAGACTGGAAGGAAGCTGTGGATATCAATAATCCAGAAGATTTTGTGATCGCAGATGCGATGTATAATTATTATCGACAAAGAGGAGAAAGAATCTATGAATAAAGTAGCGGTACTTGATTGTACACTGCGTGATGGCGGGTACGTCAATGATTTTGATTTTTCAAAAAATACGATTAAAACGATCATTGCGAAACTTGGAAAAGCGCATATGGATGTGATCGAATGTGGTTTCTTAAAAAATATCGAATATGACGAAAATAAATCACTCTACAGTGATGTTGACCAGATCACACCGCTGATCGCACCAAAGAAGAAACATACGATGTATGTTGCAATGATCGTTACGGGAACGATTCAGGCATCAAAGATCATTCCAAGAAGAAAAGATACGATTGACGGAATTCGTATTACATTTCACAAAAAAGAAATGGATGAAGCCTTTGAACTTGGATATGCCTTGATGGATAAAGGATATGAAGTCTTTATGCAGCCGGTTGGAACGACAAGTTATTCGGATGTAGAACTTTTAAATCTTTTTGAAAGGATCAATGAGATGAAACCATATGCATTTTATCTTGTTGACACTCTTGGAAAACTTTATGCAAAACAGTTATTAAAGTTGTTTTATCTGGCGGATGATAATCTTGATGAGGATATTACGATCGGATATCATTCCCATAACAATCTGCAGTTATCATTTTCCAATGCCCAGCAGCTCATACAAAGCTGTGGAAAAAGAAATATCATCATTGATGGATCAGTCCTTGGAATGGGAAGAGGTGCTGGAAATCTGTGCAGTGAGATCCTTACACAGTATATCAATGAGAACATAGATTATCGTTATCACACAGAGATGTTACTGGAACTTATGGATGAGTATATCAGTCCGATCTCCTATATCCATCCATGGGGATACAGTGCCGGATATTTCCTTGCTGCAACGAATAACTGTCATCCTAATTATGTAGGTTTTCTTTTAAATAAACAGACATTAAATATGAAACAGATCTATCAGGTATTAAAGGAAATACCGTCAGATGAAAGATCTTTGTATAACGAAAAACTGATTGCCGGCCTATATTTGAAATTCCAGGAAAATGAGATTGATGATAAAGATACGATCAAGGAATTACAAAAACTGATCAAAGATAAAAAAATCGTTGTGGTTGCACCGGGAAAAAGTTTGACAGACGAGAGAGAAAAGATCGAAGAATACATGAAACAAGAAAATCTCTTTGTGATCAGCGTAAACAGCATACCAGAATATATCATACCGGATGCAGTGTTTATCAGTAATCAGAAACGATATCATCAGTTAAAGAAAGAACATGGAATCAAAGAACTGCCATTCCCAGTGATCACAACATCCAATATTCAGGTGTCAAAGGCTGTTCAGTATATTGTAAATTACTCAAGTCTTGTGATAGCAGATGAGATGATCACAGATAATGCCTGCTTAATGTTATTTAACCTGTTACTGAATATGGGTGTGGAAGAAGTATCGGTGATCGGATTTGACGGATACCATACAAATGTAGAACGAAATTATTACACGACCCGGCTGATCAACAGTTCAGATCGTGAAAAATTAAGAACGATCAATAAACATATCAGAAAATATATGAAGAAGATCAAGGCACATATGGAAGTAGAATATGTAACAACATCATTGTACGAGAAAGAACATAACAATAAATAAAGAGTGGAGGCTGTTTATGATTTTATTTCGCTGTGATTCCGTGTATCAGCTGATGAATGCGATACAGATTAAGATGACACTTTTAAAAGACGAATCAGCAGATCTTTTATTAAGCGATCATACCAACTTTGATCCATTGATCCCTGCATTACAGGAAAGCGGGATCTTTGAAGAAGTCAAAAGACTTTATTCAAAGAAAAAAGCAGATGAATACTGGACTTATACAAAAGAAGAACGAAAAAATATCAGCAGACATCCACAGAAATATGTGGATATGACTGTTTTTGACAAAGAATATACCGAATTTTATATCAGTTTTGAGACGGCTTATGCAAAATTAATGTATTATGCGATGGTAAAAAAAGGAATGCATCCAAAGGTACATTTATTCGAAGATGGTATGGCAACGTATGTCTGTGATGTAAATAAACGCTGTATGGAAGATGGTATGGATCATGAATCTTACAAAGAAGATAAATTTATAGAGAACATTGAACGATTACTGCTTTATAATCCGGCATTATTTACAGGAGAAAAGATGCCATTTCCAATCGAGAAAATTCCAGCCATCGATTACAAAAATAAAGAGGTAAAAGATATCTTCCATCATATTTTTGGCGAGGCGAAGCTTCCAAAACAAAAATTTATATTTCTGGAAGAAGCATTTTTTGATGATAAGATTCCGTCCAATGATTTGGAACTTGTCTTAAGAATCGCGGAGATCGTAGGAAAAGACCAGATGATCATAAAACTTCATCCAAGAAATAAAGTGAACCGCTTTAAGGAATATGGATTTCAGACGATGGAGCATACACAGGTTCCATGGGAAATCACATTGATGGATGAAGATATCACAGATAAGATCTTATTTACAGTATCATCGAATGCTTCGATCACGTCAAAACTGATCTTTGAGAAAAATATGAATGTGATTATGTTATACAGGATGTTTACAGGGAAAACATGGCTGATGGGAAATGCAAACTTCAGCCTGTATCATGAAAGATCGATCAAAGAATTTAATAAAGACCGAAAGAATATTTACTGTCCACATTCATTTGATGAGATGGGAGAAATCTTAAAATATATAGAAGGAGTCGAAAAGATTGAAAGAAGATCATAAAACCATTCCGGAAGTATCTGTTGTGATTCCGGTGTATAATGCAGAAAAATATTTAAGACAGACGATGAGCTATCTTTTGTATCAGACATTGGAGGAAATCGAATTTATTTTTGTAGATGACGGATCAAGCGATCATTCGGTATCGATCATTGAAGAATATATGCAGATGCATCCAAATAAAATTTCACTTTATCATACGGATCATACAGGACCTGGAGGAGCAAGAAATAAAGGAATTGAATGTGCGAGAGCAGATTATATCGGATTTGCAGATGCGGATGATTATATGGAATATAATATGTACGAAAAAATGCTGCACGCAGCAAAAGACGGAAATCATGATCTTGTCTGTACGCCATATTATCTGGTCAGAGATGATAAGAAAAGAATTCATGGAAGAATCAATCAGCCGGTAAAAAAAGACCAGTTGATCTTTCATGGGGAAGTTGCATTCTGGAATAAGCTGATCCATAAAGATTTACTTCATCAGACAGGGAAAATACCACAGATCTGGTTTGAAGATACTGCCTATATGCTCCCATTGTTTTCTTATGCACAAAATCCGGGATATTTAGATGAGCCACTGTACTTTTATATCAAAAGAGAAGGTTCCATCACAAACAGTATGGATGATAACAAAACATTAGATACGATCATTGCGGAAGATTATGCGGTTGAACACTGTGCGCAAGAATATAAGGAAGCCGTGGCAGCAAGAATCTCTGATCGTATTTTGTTTAATATGAGAACAAGATGGATATATTTTGACCAGTTTGTAAAACACCTGAAAAAATACAGGGAAAATCTTCTGGATAATCAGATCTTAAAAGCATATCCGGTAAGATATCAAAAAATCCTGCGTTATCTTGATTTTCCAGAAGAACGAATTCCAAGAAATCTGTTTGTTGCAGATTTTGGACATCACGCAGCAGATTTTTATGAGTATAAGAAAAAAGCATTTCAAAATGAATGTAAGCTGATCATTTTAAATGAAGAAAACTGTGATATTTCAGAGACTGAACAAGTAAAACAGGCATACATAGAAGGAAACTTTGAATATGTTTCACATTATTTTGCAGTAAAAAATCTTTCTATGCATGGAGGCATTTATCTTGGAGATGGAATAAAGATTCAAAAGCCATTGGAATTTCAGAGATGTTTTTCTTCTTTCTTTGGATTCCTTGATAAGGACACGTTTACAGACCGTGTCATGGGATGTGTGAAAAATGATCCGACAATGAAGCAGTTATGGAATACCTATGAGTACCCACAGTTTTACGAGGACACATATTTACCGTTGAAAGACCGACTGAAAAATATTCTGATCGCATATGCGGGAGTTGTGATGGATGATCAGACACATTTATATGAATATCCATGTGCTGTATTTCAATCATCTGTATTTGTTGCAGGGGGCAGAGATCCGATGCATGTGTGCAGTCATGATTTTACGAAAAACTATAAGGAAGATGGATATACGGTTCTTCCTGATGCAACGGTGGAATCTTTTGTAAGCACAAAAACGGAGACCCCGGACAGGGTTCGGCAGGAATTGGAACGTGTGACGTTGTTGAAAAATAAATTGTTGAATCAGAGGAAAGAATTGAGGAAGGAGAATAAAAAGTTGAAGAAGAGGATTGGGGAGTATGAGAATTCTACTTCTTGGAGGATGACGGCGATATTTCGGAAGATTCGGCAATTGTAGTTTGATAAACTGAAGGTATTGGCTAAAAATTTTTGTACTCAAAGACAGAAGGATTATGAGCCTTCCAAACTTGCATTTTGAGAAAGGTAGGACTATAATTTGGATGTACGGGGCGTGGCTCAGCTTGGTAGAGCGCGTGGTTCGGGACTACGAGGTCGCAAGTTCAAATCTTGTCGCCCCGATGAATGAATTATAAGAAGGCATCGACAGATTATGGTCGGTGTTTTTTTGTGTAAATGAATACTATATGTATTAGATTTCAAATATTAGATGCTTGATGAAAAAGATAAAGAGAAAAAATTTGAGGTTATTATAGTAATAAATTATTGAAACAGCTATAATATAGATAGAATTGCTTTATAGTTATATGGAAAGGAGGAAAGTGATATGCCTGTAACAATGCAAGACTTAATGCAACAATATATTGAAGAAGTAAAAAAAATATATGGAACGCATATTTGTCGTATTATTTTGTATGGATCCTATGCCAGAGGAGATTTCAGACCTGATTCTGATATTGATATTATTATCTTGTTAGATATGACAGACTTAGATTTGAAATCGTACAGCCAGCAGCTTTCCTATATGACGTATGATTTTAATATGGATCATGATTTAGATATAAAACCGATTGCTAAAAGTGAAGAGCATTTTAAAAAATGGTGTGAAAATTACCCGTTTTATGCGAATATTAACAAAGAAGGGGTGGTTTTATATGGAGCAGCATAGTAAAGATATTGGAACGAAAGAAGAAGCTGACAGACAAGTATCGGTGGCAGATGAGTTTATTCAATTAATAGAAACTTATTGCAATAAAAAGATCGAAAAAGAACAATAAAACCAGAAAGAGACAACCAATGAACAAGATAAACTACCAAAAACAACTAGATAAAGTAATCGAAAACCTGGGAGAAACAAAACCAACCTTATTACTCCACAGTTGCTGCGCCCCATGCAGCAGCTACGTCCTGGAGTATCTCTCCCAATATTTCGATATTACCATCGACTACTACAACCCCAACATCGACTCCAAAGAAGAGTACGAAAAAAGAGTTCATGAGCAGCAGCGATTGGTCAATGAAATGAATCTTCCTATTAAAGTGATCGATGCCGGATATGATCCACAGACGTTCTTTGATATGGCAAAGGGGTATGAGCAGGAACCAGAAGGCGGCAAGAGATGTTACCGCTGCTACAAGCTAAGACTGGATCAGGCAGCCAAGCTTGCCAAAGAAGGCGGATATGACTATTTCACAACAACTCTCACGATCAGTCCGTTAAAAAACGCAGCATGGTTAAATGAATTAGGACAGAAAGCAGGAGAACTAGAGGGCGTAGAATTCCTTCCATCGGATTTCAAAAAGAAAGGCGGTTACCAGAGATCCATTCAGTTATCGAAAGAATACAACTTATACCGCCAGAATTTCTGTGGATGCATTTTCTCCAAGAGAGAAAGTGAAGAACGCATGCACAAAGAAAAAAATATAGAAAAAATGTAGAAAATACAAAAAAGTACTTGCAACGACAAAAAATTTGTGATAAACTTTTTACAATTTGTAGAGAAATATTTCTGAAATAAAAAATGACCCAGGTATTGGAAGGACAAAATGGCTGAATTTCCAATACTTAGCTTCGTAATTTTTATTTTAGGATATTTCTTTTTTTTATACAAACAATAAGGGTTATGAGCAAACCCTTATTCTATAGGTAGAAAGTTAGTCTTTTCTACCATATACCCTATGAATGAGACTTTTTAGGAGGAAAAATTACATGAACGCATTTTTGATATTGGAAGACGGA
>CAJMOO010000016.1 GCA_905215045.1 uncultured bacterium
GATGAGAGTGAAAGATATTTATATCTGAGAGAACAAATGGCAATCAGGGATAAGGAAAGCCAGTTGCGAAGTGCGGAAAATCGTGGGAGACGAGAGGGAAGAGAGGAAGGAAGACAACAGGGAGAAGTTTTAAAATTAATAATGATGGTAAAGAAAAAGATGGAAAATGGCGATTCTATAGCGAAGATAGCAGATGATTTGTTAGAAGATATAGATGTGATTGAAAAAATCTATGATATTGTAAAGGAAAATCCAGAGAAGACCAGAGAGGAGATTTGGGATTCTTTAATGAACGCTACAATGATTGAGATGTAACAGCCAGAAAGAATATGAGAAATCTGATCAATTCAGATGCAAACGAAGTAATAAAAGTATTTAGTACCCTGTTGTAAGAGGTGAGAATGATGAGAGCATATTCAGATGTCTATTTAGGTGATGTAGTAGAGAATCAAGGAAAATTATTTGATTATGTAGCAAATACCTATCCAGATAAGGACACAGAAGACTTTATCAATGCATATATGACAAGTAAAACAAGACAAAGCATAGATCAAGCAAAAGCCTATGTAAATACAATGGATGCCAAAGAATTATGGGAATATTTTAAAGAAACAGAGCATTATTCTTTACAGCAAGGAAGAGCAATGGAAGGTTTTATGCCAGATTGGATTGGTGAATTCTATGCGTATTATCAATGGTATTATAATATACCCAGTGCAGAAGTAAATCAGAAAATCAATGTGGATTTCTTGAAAAAAGCATATTATGGATTGCATGATCTGGATTTAGATTTAGCAGTTCAGAAAGTTGGAGAAATATAATGGAAATTATATGTTTTCATAATCCAGATGAGGAGAATGGTTATTTAAGCAATTGGTATGAATCTAAATTTATAGTAGATCATGTGAAATTTTCATCTATGGAACAGTTTATGGTATATGAGGGATTAATTGCTAAGTTTTCATAGAATAAAGAATTAAAAAAGCAATCAAAGAGCATCCAGAAGCTGATAAAGAAGAGATTTATAAAATGTTAAAATAGAAAAATAAAATATGCGAATTTTCAACAAATCAAAAATTATAATCAGAAAATTCTTGACAAATAAAAAATCGACTCATATAATATAAACAAATATTTAACAAGTTAAAGTGATAAATCCGATGAACAAAAGTAAGTAGCTCATCAAACAGTCTTACAGAGAGTGACCGGTTGCTGGAAGGTCATAGATATGTGATAAGCGAATGGATTTGTGAGGAGCACAGAGAACTGTTTATGAAACTTAGTAACTGTCGCCGTTATCCCACGTTACGGGAACGAGATATAAAAGCTTTTTATTATCGAACAAAGCGGAGTATCTTAAGTGAGGAGAGATATTTTCTAAGATATTTTAACAAGAAGAGAAGATATTTCTTGAATATGGGTGGCACCACGGTCTATCGTCCCTAGTAGTAGGAACGATGGGCCTTTTTTATTTCATAAATAAAAGAAAATGTACTGCTTATGCAAAACGGCCCTATCTATAAATCATAGTATACAGATATACAAACTATGAAAAATAAAACCACGGCGATAAATTTTGATCAGGAGGCAGATATGTTATATCCGACATTAAACAAAGTTGAAGAACTATTAAAAGAATATCAGATGGTACCTGTATTTTACGAAGTACTGGCAGATTATATGACACCGATCCGTATGTTCCAGGCACTGAGAAAAGAAGGAACGCCATGTTTCATGCTTGAGAGTGTGGAAAATAAAGATCAGTGGGGAAGATATTCCTTTATCGGGATCAATCCTAAGTCAGAGATCAAGATTTCAGGAAAAGAATTAGAAGTCGATGGAGTAAAGCAGGAAGAAGAATTCAAGATGAGTTACCTAAGTGATCTAATCGAGAAATATAAATCTCCAGTTATGGAAGATTATCCAAAATTAACTGGAGGATTGATCGGATATTTTGGATATGACATGATCCGTCAGGTGGAAAAGAAATTAACAAATGTACCAGAAGATGATCTGAAGATGCCAGAATGCCACTTATGCATGTACGATGAGATCATCGCATTCGATCATTTAGCAAACAAAGCTGTGATCATCCAGAACATCCACAAAGGTGATAATATCAAACAAAAATATGAAGAATTAGAAGATAAAGCAGAATTGATCCTTCACAAGATGGAACGTCCGGTATCACTTTCCAAAGATAGATTTACACCTGTGAAGACAGAAGTAACATCGAATCTTACAAAAGAACAATATGAAGCGAACGTAAAGAAAGCTAAAGAATATATCAAAGACGGTGACATTTTCCAGGTGGTCTTATCCCAGAGATTTGAGGTAGAGACAGATGTTGATCCATTTGATGTCTATCGATGCTTAAGAACATTAAACCCATCTCCATACCTTTACTTCTTTGATTTCATTGACTATCAGGTGGTTGGAGCTTCACCAGAGAAGTTAGTCAGTGTCTTAAATGGAATTGTAGCAACCAAACCGATCGCAGGAACGGTTCCAAGAGGAAAGACAAAAGAAGAAGACGATATGTTGGTAAGACAGTTAGTCAATGATCCAAAGGAAAGAGCAGAACATACGATGTTAGTTGATCTTGGAAGAAATGATGTCGGAAAAGTCAGTAAGTTTGGAACTGTAGAAGTGAAAAACTTTATGACCGTTGAAAAATATTCCCAAGTCACACATTTAGTCAGTGATGTACAGGGAGAATTAAGAGATGATGAAAATCCAATCAACGCATTGATGAGTGTTCTTCCGGCAGGAACATTATCCGGAGCACCAAAAGTAAGGGCCATGGAGATCATTGATGAGCTGGAAAATAAAAAACGAGGTGTTTACGGTGGAACCGTTGGATATCTTGGATTTGATGGAAATATTGATACCTGTATTGCAATCCGGACCGTCGTATTTAAAGATAGAAAAGGATATGTGCAGGCAGGAGCAGGAATCGTCAATGACTCTGTTCCAGAGAAAGAATTTATGGAGACAAAGAATAAAGCATTAGCCGTTGTAAATGCAGTGAAGGAGGCAGCAAGGTTATGATTTTAATGATAGATAATTACGATTCATTTACCTATAACGTATATCAGTACATTGGATCTTTGTATCCACAGATTCAGGTTGTAAGAAACGATGAAATAACGATTGATGAGATCAGAAACTTACAAAATCTAGAAGCACTTGTTATCTCACCAGGACCTGGATATCCAGACAGTGCAGGGATTTCAAAAGAGGCAATTAAAACATTCGGAAAAGAAATCCCAGTCTTGGGAATCTGTCTGGGACATCAGGTGATCGGAGAAGTATATGGCGGAAAAGTCGTTCCAGCAAAAGAATTGATGCATGGAAAAATGAGTGAGATCACAATCAATAACAAGAATCCTTTATTTGAAGGATTAGAAGATAAAATATATGCAGCAAGATATCATTCACTGATCATCGACGATGAGACATTTCCAGAAGATTTAAAAGTTATTGGAAGAGATGAAAAAGGACAGATCATGGCAGTATGTCATAAAGAATATGCAGTCTATGGAATTCAGTTCCATCCAGAATCGATCTTAACTGAAATGGGAATGAGGATCTTAGAAAACTTTTTAACAAACATCGCAGGAATCAGACTTGGAGATTCTAAAAAGGAGGAAACTATGAGCGCAGTCAATCAGGAAACATTAAAACCATTTTTAACAAAGATCGTGGAAGGAAATCATTTAACAGAAGAAGAAGCTTATAAGGCCATGGACTGCATCATGTCTGGAAATGCGACAGATGCTCAGATGGGAAGTTTCCTGACGGGTCTTCGTATGAATCATGAAACACCAGAAGAGATCACAGGATTTGCCAAAGTGATGAGAGCAAAAGCAGCGATCGTGCCAGAAGAAACAGAAGCGATCGATATCGTAGGAACTGGAGGAGACCTTGCAAACAGCTTTAATATTTCCACAACATCTGCATTTGTCATTGCAGCAGCAGGAGCAAAAGTTGCGAAACATGGAAATAGAAGTGTATCCTCAAAGAGTGGTGCAGCCGATGTATTAGAAGCATTAGGAGCAAAAATCGGATTAACACCAGAAGAAAGCAAGAAATGTTTGGATGAAGTTGGAGTAGCCTTCTTATTTGCACAGACACATCATGGATCTATGAAATATGCCGGACCAGTCAGAGCACAGCTTGGGGTGAGATCTGTATTTAATATCTTAGGACCTTTAGCAAACCCAGCAATGACAAACTACATCGTTCTCGGTGTTTATGAAAAAGAGCTGGTTCGTCCGATGGCAGATGTTATGAAGAATCTTGGAGTTAAAAGAGCCCTGATCGTATATGGAGACGACGGATTAGATGAGATCTCAATCTCATCCACAACAAGTGTCTGTGAGATCAATGGAGATGAGATCAAAGAATATACGATCGATCCAGAAGAATTAGGATTAACACTTGCCAAGAAAGAAGATATTGTTGGTGGAACAGCAGATGAAAATGCGATCATTACAAAAGATATCCTAACTGGAAAAGAACAGGGAGCAAAACGAGACATCGTTTTATTAAATGCAGGAGCAGCCCTTTATACGATCGGAAAAGCAGAGACGATCAAAGATGGAGTGAAACTGGCAGCCGAGATGATCGATTCTGGAAAGGCAAATGAGAAATTAGAACAGTTTATTGCATACACAAATGTAAAATAAATGAGGTGGAACATGATCTTAGATGATATCGTAGAAAAAAGAAAAGAACAATTACAAAGAGAAAAAGACAATATCGAGCCGCAGGATATGAAAGAGATGGCATTAAATTCTAAGAATAAAAATCATGGATTTAAAGAGGCCTTAAAGAAATCTGGATTATCCGTGATCTCAGAAGTTAAAAAAGCGTCTCCATCCAAAGGTGTGATCGCAGAAGATTTTCGCCCAGTAGAGATAGCCATTGCCTATGAAGATGCAGGGGCAGCAGCCATTTCCTGCTTGACTGAAGAACATTATTTTAAAGGTGGCAGCAAATATTTTGCGGATATCAGAGCTAAGGTAGATATCCCAATGTTAAGAAAAGATTTTATTTTCGATGAATATCAGATTTATGAAGCAAAAGTCTTAGGAGCCGATGCAATCCTTCTGATCGCAGCAATTCTTTCTGAAGAAAAGATAAAGGAATTTTATGATCTGGCAAAAAGCTTAGAGATTGATTGTCTGGTAGAAGTTCATAACGAAAAAGAATTAAAGAAAGTCGTTGCATGTGGATGCGATATTATCGGAATCAATAATCGAAATTTAAAAACATTTGATGTTGATCTAAATACAACAAGTAAACTTGCTCCACTTATTCCATACGAAGCAGTATTAGTTTCCGAAAGTGGAATGAAGGATGAAAATGATATGAAAAATGTCAAAGAGCAAGGAGCCGATGCAGTTTTGATCGGTGAAACATTTATGAGATCCGATGACATCAAAGAAACAATGAAACAGTTACGGAGCTGCCTATGATACAAAATCAGATCAAAGAACGAAGTCTGAAAGTGAAGATGTGCGGCATGCGCAGAAAAGAAGATATCGCATATGCAAATGAAGTAAAACCAGATGCAATTGGATATATTTTTTTTTCAAAAAGCAAGCGTTATGTCACAGGCCAGCAGGCAAGAGAAATTGATCAAAACTTAGATCAAAAGATCTTAAGTGTCGGAGTATTCGTCAATGAAACAATTGAGAAAGTTACAGAAATCGCCAATGAAGTTCCATTAGATGTGATCCAGTTACATGGCGATGAAGATGTTATTTATATTGAACAGTTAAGACAGCAGACAGATAAAGAAATCTGGAAAGCGGTCAGAGTGAAAGATACAAAAGACATCAAGGAAGCCCAACAGCTTCCAGTTGATAAACTGTTACTGGATACATTTACAGAAGAAAAAGATATGTATGGAGGTACCGGAAAAGTAATGAATTACGACCTGATTCCAAAAGAAGGAATCAGAAAACCATTTTTCATTGCAGGCGGGCTTCACAGTAAAAATATAAAAGAAATCACAAAAAAAGTTCATCCATACGGGATCGACATTTCCAGTGGAATCGAAACGGAAGGATACAAAGATTTGAAAAAAATGAAAGAAATCATGCAGATAACAGGAGGAAGACATGAATAAAATAGGAAGATTTGGAGAGTACGGTGGACAGTATGTACCAGAAATTGTAATGAACGCGGTAAACGAGTTAAATGAGGCTTATGAAACATACAAAAATGACCCAGAATTCTTAGCCCAATTACGTCAGTTATACAGAGATTACGCAAACCGTCCATCTCTTTTATACTACGCAGAGAAGATGACAAAAGATCTTGGAGGGGCAAAAGTATATTTAAAACGAGAAGATTTGAACCATACAGGTGCCCATAAGATCAACAATGTATTAGGTCAGATCTTACTTGCAAAGAGAATGGGGAAAAAAAGAATCATCGCAGAGACAGGTGCAGGACAGCACGGAGTTGCTACAGCGACTGTTGCAGCATTATTTGACATGGAATGTGTTGTATATATGGGAGCAGAAGACGTGGAACGCCAGAGTCTGAATGCATACCGTATGGAACTTCTTGGAGCGAAAGTTCATGCTGTAGAGAGTGGAACAAGAACTTTAAAAGATGCTATTAACGAGGCAATGAGAGACTGGGCTACAAATATTGAGACAACATTTTACTGCATCGGTTCTGTTATGGGACCGCATCCATATCCAACGATGGTTCGTGATTTCCAGAAGATCATCGGAGAAGAGACAAAAGAACAGATGAAAGAAATCGAAGGAAAACTTCCAGATGCTGTATTTGCTTGTGTAGGAGGCGGATCGAATGCAATGGGAATGTTTTATGACTTTATCCCAGATGAAAGTGTCAGACTGATCGGGGCAGAAGCAGCTGGAAGAGGGATTGATACGTTAGATCATGCAGCAACGATCGCAAAAGGAAGTAAAGGTATTTTTCATGGAATGAAGAGTTTGTTCTTACAGAACGAAGAAGGCCAGATCGATCCTGTATACTCTATTTCAGCAGGACTTGATTATCCGGGAATCGGACCAGAACATGCACATCTTCATGAAATCGGAAGAGCAGAATATATGAGTATCACAGATGAACAGGCAGTCAAAGCCTTTGAATATTTATCCAAAACAGAAGGAGTGATCCCTGCGATCGAATCATCTCATGCAGTTGCAGCGGCAATGGAGATCGTTCCAACAATGAGTAAAGACCAGTCAGTCGTTATCTGTCTGTCTGGCCGTGGAGACAAAGACGTTTATCAGGTAGCAAGATACAGAGGAGTGCAGTTAGATGAAAATTAGAGAGACATTTGAGAATAGAAAAAAGAATGGGCAAAAAGCATTAGTAACTTACATCGTATCTGGAGATTATGGGTACGAAACAACAAAAGAAAATATCAGAGCTATGGTAAAAGCAGGAGCAGATGTGATCGAGATCGGTATTCCATTCTCAGATCCGATCGCTGAGGGTGTTGTCATTCAGGAAGCCAGCCAGCATTCACTTGCAGGTGGTACAACACTAAAGGGAATCTTTCAGATGGTAAAAGAATTAAGAGAAGAGATCAAAGAAACACCATTTGTCATGATGATGTATCTCAATACGATCTATCGTTTTGGAACCGAAAGATTCTTTGATCTTTGTAATGAATGTGGGATTCAGGGCGTCATCGTGCCTGATATGCCATACGAAGAAAAAGACGAGATTCAGGGCGTGGCAACAGCTCACGGAGTTGACAATATCAGTCTTGTAACACCGACATCTCATGACCGTATCGCAATGATCGCAAAAGAAGCAGAAGGATTCTTATACTGTGTATCCTCCATCGGAGTTACAGGAACAAGAAGTGAATTTACAACAGATTTTGATGAATTCTTCGGTGTGATCAAGAAGAATGCAACAATTCCTTGTGCAGTGGGATTTGGTATTTCAGGACCAGAACAGGCAAAGAAAATGAGTACATACTGTGATGGTGTCATTGTCGGAAGTGCGATCGTCAAATTGATCAGTCAATATGGTAAAGAAAGTTCTGAAAAGGTTTATGAGTTTACAAAGAGCTTAAGAGATGCATTAGATGAATAAAATGATCGTCAAATGATATTACGTGAAAATTACAGCAATCAGCGAGGGTTGTTGTAATTTTCTGCATTTTTTTGTAAAATAAAACTAATGGCAAAGAAAGGAAGAGACAGATCATGTTATCAAAAGAAGTAGTAGAATTATCGAAACAGCATTCTATTATCCGTGATATTTTCGAATATGGAATGAAGAGAGCAAAAGAAGTCGGAGCAGAAAATGTATTTGATTTCAGTATCGGGAATCCAAGTGTTCCAGCACCAAAAGAAATTGATGAGACAGCACTTCGCCTGTTAAAAACAGCAGATCCAGTGGATATTCATGGATATACAAGCAATGCTGGAGTACTGGAAGTAAGAGAAAACATTGCCAAGTCTTTAAATAAAAGATTTGATACAAATTATACAGCAGCGAATATTTTTATGACGATCGGAGCGGCAGCAGCCCTTGGTATCTGCTTTAAGACATTAGTTGATGGGCCAGAAGATGAAGTTATCACATTCGCACCACATTTCCCAGAATATGCAGTATATGCACAGGGAGCAGGATGCAGATTAAAGGTCATTTCTGCAGATACCAGAGCATTCCAGATTAATTTCGAAGAATTAGAAGAAACGATCAATGAGCATACCAAAGCGATCTTGATCAACTCTCCAAACAACCCATCCGGAGTTGTTTATTCCAGAGAGACGATTGAGAAATTAGCTGCATTATTAGAGAAGAAACAAAAAGAATATGGACACAGCATTTACATCATTTCCGATGAACCATACAGAGAGATCGCGTATGATGGATTTGAAGTGCCATATGTTCCACATTTTTATAACAATACATTAGTAGCATATTCTTTTAGTAAATCCTTATCACTGCCGGGAGAACGTATCGGTTATATCGTAGCACCAAATGAGGCAGAAGATTTTGAACAGTTACTGCCAGCGTTTATCGCATCTGCACGTTTACTTTCTTATGTCTGTGTGCCAACCTTATATCAGAAAGTTGTTGGAGAATGTGTAGATTTAACTTCTGACCTTTCAATCTATCAGAAGAACAAAGATTTATTCTATAATGCATTAGTGGATATGGGATATGAATGTGTAGAACCAGGTGGAGCTTTCTATTTATTCCCGAAAGCATTAGAAGAAGATGCCAATGCATTTTGCGAGAAGGCGAAAGAATATGATCTGTTGATCGTACCTGGGGACAGCTTTGGATGCCCAGGATATGTGCGTATTTCTTACTGTGTACCAACAGAACGTATCGAAAAAGCCCTTCCATTATTTAAGAAACTGATCGATGACTATCGCAAATAAGCCAATATAGATAAAGGAGACTTTCAATGAACAGCTGGAGAGACAATGTACGAAAAGTAGAACCTTACACACCGGGTGAACAGCCAAAAGAAGAAGGTGTGATCAAGTTAAATACAAATGAAAACCCTTATCCGCCATCCGATAAGATCAAGGAAGCGATGAGTGGGATCAAGAATCTGCGCAAATATCCTGATCCTGCAGCAACTAAATTGGTAGAAGCGATCGCTTCTTATCATGGATTTAATAAAGAAGAAGTATTTGTCGGAGTTGGATCTGATGATGTGCTTGCCGTTGCATTTATGACATTTTTTAACGGTAAGAAACCAATCTTCTTCCCAGATATCACATATTCCTTCTATCCTGTATGGGCAGAATTATTCGGAATACCATACGAGAAGAAAGCAGTCAATGATGCATTTGAGATTCAGAAAGAAGATTATTATGCTGAAAATGGCGGGGTGGTATTCCCAAATCCTAATGCACCAACAGGCGCATTTTTATCTTTAGAGGTTGTGGAAGATATCATCCAACACAATCAGGATGTTGTTGTGATCGTTGATGAAGCCTATATTGATTTTGGCGGCGACACAGCGAAAGAACTGACAAGAAAATATGATAACGTTTTAGTCGTTCAGACATATTCCAAATCAAGATCTTTAGCAGGACTTCGTATCGGATATGCGATCGGTAACAAGGAACTGATCAAGGCAATGAATGATGTGAAATATTCCTACAACTCTTATACGATGAATGAGCCATCCATTGTTCTTGGAACAGCTGTCTTAGAAGATGAAGAATATTTCCAGGAGACAAGAAATAAGATCATTGATACAAGAGAATGGTTCCAGATTGAGATGAGAAAGATCGGATTTAGTTTTGCAGATTCCAAAGCAAACTTTATCTTTGCGACACATGAAAGCGTACCTGCCAAAGAGATTTTTGAAGCAGCGAAGAAAGCAAAGATTTATGTCCGTTATTTTGATCAGCCAAGAATCAATAATTATTTAAGGATTACGATCGGTACGAGAGATGAAATGGAAACATTACTTGATTTCTTAAAAGAATTTACAGCAACAAAATAGAGATTGAATAAAAAAGAAATTTTGAAAAATAAATTTCTTTTTTATTGCAATCAACTGGAAAATATTGTATGATGATATGGAAATTATTTACATATGAAGACAAGTGAGGGAAACAAATAAAATGGGGTTATGGCATGCGTTTTCATCCACAGAAAAGGAGAAGACCATGTTGAATGAGAAAGAATTTTATCAGTATGTAGAAGCGAATATTTTAAACTATCTTCCAGAGATGGAAGGAAAGAAAGTTATGGTGCAGAGGGTTAAGAGGAATAATCAGATATCGATGATGGGGTTGTCGATCGGAGAGACCAAGAATTATCTGGTACCAGTGTTGTATTTGGAGATATTTTATCGAAATTATTTAAGGGGACAGGAATTATCAGATACGATGAAAGATATCGCCAGAATTTATCGAGGACATCAGGTTGGATTTTATCTGGATGAGGATAAAGTTTCAGATTATGAGCATATTAAGAAGAATCTGTTTTATCGTGTGGTTAATTATGAGAAGAATAAAGAGATGTTAAAGTATACACCATACGAGCGGTTCTTAGATCTGGCAGTTACATATCGTTGGGCAGCATACCGGAATCATGACGGGATGGCGAGTGCATTAGTGAGGAACAAAGAGTTGCTGTTATGGGGTGTGACAAAGGAACAGATGATGAAGGATGCAAAGGAGAACACGGAGAAGATCTTCCCACCAGTGATGCGCAAGATTCAGTCTGTGATACCAGTAAAGATCACGGATATGGAGATTCCATTGTTTGTATTATCAAATGGAGATTATATGAATGGAGCATCCGTCATGCTTTATAAAGATCCACTGAGAGATTTCGCGAATTATATGGGACATGATCTTTATATTCTTCCAAGCAGTATTCATGAAGTGATCCTTTTACTGGATGATGAATATGTGCAAAGTTCAGAGGAACTACGAGAAATGGTTAGAGAGACAAACCGTATGGTTGTGGATCAGGAAGAAGTTTTATCAGATCACATATATCATTACGACAGAGAGAAAGATGAGATTAGAATTGCCAAGTAATAATTTGTAACGTATAATAGTTCATTAAGAGATGGAAAATGGTATGAAAATTCAAGAATATACTAATTACATCAGGGAGTGAAAAAATTATGAAACGTTGGGAAATTTATCTGGATATTATCATGGAACTGTTGGTCATATTAGCAGGTGCATTGCTTTTGATCTTTGTATTACCAAAATCAATCGTATTTTTATGGCCATTTGTAGCAGGATGGATTATTTCAATGATGGCCCACCCAGTGATCGAATATCTGGAGAAGAAGGTAAAATTACCGAAGAAGTTCGGTTCTGCGATCTTGATCGCGGCAGTTATCACAGGAATTATAGTGGTTCTTTATTTTGCAGTCAGAGGTATCGCACTGCAGGTCATCGGATTTATACAGGATGCACCAGATATCCGTCATGAGATCATGAGACAAGGAATGATCTTTCAGAAGAAGATAGAGCAATTTTTAAGTATTCTTCCACCATCTTTTGGAAAACAGTTTGATCAGTGGAGCGGATCGATCGGAGAGCTTTTCAAGAAAGCGGCATCTTCTGCAGGAGATTATGGGGTAGCACATGCAGGTGGTGTTGCAAAGGGTGTGACAAGCGGTCTGTTAGGGCTTGTTGTTATGTTATTTGCAGCTTATATGTTTTCACTGGAACGGGAAAAACTCATAGCATGGTATGAAAAATGTATTCCAGGATTTGTGAAGCATAAGATCAATGTATTTATGAAGAACTCAGTTGGAGTCTTAGTAAGTTACTGCCTTGCGCAGTTAAAGATCATGATAGTGATCATAGCGATCCTTTGGATCGGATTTTTTATTGCAGGGATTGGACATTCTTTTATCTATTCGGTATTAGTAGGAATTGTCGATATATTTCCAATCCTTGGAACAGGGACTGTGATCATCCCATGGGCAATATTTAAGCTGATCACAGGAGATATCAAAACAGCAGTTATCTTACTGATCATTTATGCGATCTGTCTGGTATTGAAACAGGTCTTGCAGCCAAAGATGATGGGAGACAGTATGGGAATCTCAGCACTGACAACGATCTTTTTGATCTACGTTGGTCTGAAATTCAGAGGATTAGGAGGAATGTTATTAGCCCTGATCCTAGGAATGTTTGTGATCAATTTATACCGATTAGGAGTGTTTGACCGTAAGATCGCATTTTTTAAACGAAGATTTGAGATGCTTACGATCAACAGCGAGGAAGAAGAAAAGGAGAACAAGAAAGAATGAGTTATGCAGATCAGGTATTTATATCTATGTGCGAAGATATTTTAGAGAATGGAACTAGTACAGAGGGAGAGAAAGTCCGTCCGCACTGGCCAGATGGAGAGTCTGCCTATACGATCAAACAGTTTGGTGTTGTAAATCGTTACGATCTGTCCAAAGAATTTCCAGCATTGACTTTAAGAAAGACATATATTAAGTCAGCTATTGATGAATTATTATGGATCTGGCAGAAGAAATCAAATAATGTAAATGATCTGAAGAGTCATATCTGGGATGAATGGGCAGATGAAGATGGTTCGATCGGAAAGGCTTATGGATATCAGATGGGTGTAAAGCACCAATACAAAGAAGGAATGATGGATCAGGTAGATCGTGTGATCTATGATCTGAAACACAACCCATACAGTAGAAGGATCATGACAAATATTTATGTCCACCAAGATCTTCATGAGATGAATCTTTATCCATGTGCGTATAGTGTGACATTTAATGTAACAAAGAAACCAGGACATGATAAGCTCACATTGAATGCAATCTTGAACCAGCGTTCTCAGGATATTTTAGCAGCAAATAACTGGAATGTTGTACAGTATGCAGCATTAGTTTATATGATGGCACAGGTATGTGATATGGAACCAGGAGAGTTAGTTCATGTGATCGCAGATGCACATATTTATGATCGCCATATTCCAATCATCAAAGAGATGATCAAACGAGAGACATATCCTGCACCGAAAGTAACGCTTAATCCAGAAGTCAAAGATTTCTATGAATTCACAACAGATGACTTTAAGATCGAAGACTATCAGGCAGGAGAACAGATCAAAGATATTCCGATCGCAATATAAGAAGGAGAAGGTAAGATGAATCTTATTGTAAATGCAGATAAGAACTGGGGAATTGGAAAGAACAATGAACTTTTAGTCCATATTCCAAATGATATGAAGATGTTTCGTCAGATGACAACAGGAAAAGTCGTTGTCATGGGAAGAAAAACATTAGAAAGCTTTCCAAATGGAATGCCGCTTCCAAAGAGAACGAATATCGTATTGACACATGATAAAGACTATGATGCAAAAGGAGCGATCGTAGTTGGAAGTAAAGAAGAATTGTTAGATGAGCTGGAAGAATATAAGGATGAAGATATTTTTATCATCGGTGGAGAAAGCATTTACCGCATGATGCTCCCTTATTGTGATACAGCTTATGTTACAAGAACAGACTTTGCATATGATGCAGATACTTATTTTCCAGATCTGGATGAGATGCCAGAGTGGAAACTTGTGAAAGAGAGTGAAGAAGAGACTTACTTTGATATTGAGTATCAGTTTCTTGTATATCAAAAATAATTCACTCTTTCAATGAATATTTTAAATATCAACTGCCCCGGGACCCATTCGCATTCGGATTCTCACGTAGCTGTACTAAGCTCATGAATGATCTTACGATCATCCATTCGCTAAGTGCAGACGTGTTCATACGGTCCCGGGGCAGTTGATATTTAAAATATTTTAGCTGTAGGTTATTAGCAGAAGCAAGGTATGGAGTGTGGGGCTTTGGAATATATGTTATAATGAAACCGATTAAGATAAATGATTGAAGTTTTGGAAAGGATGAGAATAAATGAATCGATCAAAATTGAAATTAACTACGATAATTGCATTGACAGCGTTTACAGTGGCTGTGATTCCGGCTTGTTTACAGAGAAAATCTGCGAATGCAGCTTCGAAATATACATATAAAAAAGGCTTTACTTATGAGAAGATTTCTCTGAACATTGAAAAGAGGATCACGGGAAAATCTTATCGTAAGAATAATAATATTAAATTGTCTGATTTAAGATATGTACAGGTTCTTCATTATGGTTTTGATGGGAAGGTAAAAGAGGGTGAGTTGATCGTTAACAAGAAGATCGCGAAGAAAACGGTCAAGGTGTTTTATGCTCTTTATCAGAAGAGGTACAGAATTGAGAGAATGAGACTGATCGATGATTATGGTGCGAATGATGAGAAGTCTATGGCTGCGAATAATACCTCTGCGTTTAATTATCGTGTGATTAGTGGAACGACAAAACTTTCCAACCATTCTTATGGAATGGCTATCGATATCAATCCAAGGATCAATCCGTGGGTCAAAGGAAATAAGGTATCACCGGCAAATGGGAAGGTGTATAAACAGAGAAAGACGTCAAAATGTAAAGGAAAATATAAGAGATATATGATCCATAAGAATGACACAGCTTATAAGATCTTTAAGAAATATGGATTCAGCTGGGGTGGTGAGTGGAGAAGCTCTAAGGATTATCAGCATTTCGAAGTGAATAAATAGAAATGATCAACTATTGATTCTGGAAGGTTGTTGGCTATAACATGTATTGGTTTAAAGATTTAACATAATTGAACTGCGAATATATGTTTATCAATATATAATTAATAAAAGAAAGGAGGCAGTAGGAAGAGATGAAGAATCTAAATATTCCTGTTGGGATTTCGGATTTTGAGAGAATTCGAGAGTTGAATTATTATTATGTGGATAAGACCGGATTGATCAAGACATTGTTACAGGGTGAGATGGATCAGGTAACGTTGATCACGCGACCTAGACGGTTTGGAAAAACGATGGCGATGAATATGTTGAACAGTTTTTTGGATATCAGGAAAGATAGCAGACATTTGTTTAAAGGACTTGAGATATCTGATGAGGTCGAGATTTGTGAGAAATGGATGAATCAGTATCCGACATTATTTTTGTCTTTTAAGGATGTAGATGGAACTACATTTGAGAATGCGTTTAATTTTTTGAAATTTATTATATCTGAAGCATGTAAACAACATGTATACTTGTTGGATAGTGATGAGATAGATGAAGGGGATAAACTGGTATTTCAAAAATTAAAGACTTGTAGTGCAAGTATGATGGAAATTCAAAGTTGTATATTAAGAATTACCAATATGCTGAAAAGTTATTATAAAAAGCCAGTGATCCTTTTAATTGATGAATATGATGTTCCAATTGCAAAAGCAAGTAGTAATGGTTACTACAAAGAGATGTTAGAAATTATGAAAGGTTTGCTTAGTACAGCCTTAAAAGATAATTCCTCATTAAAGTTTGCAGTCATCACAGGATGCCTAAAGATTGCCAAAGAAAGTATTTTCACTGGAACAAATAACTTTGTATCAGATACGATTTCATCCACAAGATACAATGAATATTATGGATTTACACAACAGGATGTAGATAAGCTTTTAGCAGATGCGGAGATTGAAGAGAAAGCGGATCTGATTAAAGAATGGTATGATGGATATAATTTTGGAGAGTTTGAAGTTTATTGCCCATGGGATGTCATGAATTATCTAAGAGATCTTCAAAATGATCTGAATGCAAGACCAGTCAGCTACTGGAAGAATACCAGTGATAATGCGATCATTCGCTCCTTTATTGATTATACAGGAGCTGCTATACGAAAAAAACTAGAAGTATTGATCGCAGGTGGAAGCATCTGTCAGAAAATAGAAGAAGACCTCACATATGATTATCTACATTCATCAGAAGATAATTTATGGAGTATTCTCTATCTTACTGGATATCTTACAAAAGTCGGAGAACGTGATAAGGATGGTCAGATAGAATTAAGAATTCCAAACAAAGAAGTAAAAGAAATTTTCGAATCAACCGTAAGGAAATGGTTTGAAGACAGTGCAAGAGTTACGAATCGGAAAGATTTATTTGATGCAGTGTGGAACAAAGATGCGGATAAGGCAACAAAAGAAATCAGCACATTACTGCGAATGACGATCAGTTATTATGATTATCGAGAAAATTTCTATCATGCATTTCTTGCAGGAATCTTTGCAGGAGCAGGTTATAGTGTAGAGTCGAATAGAGAGCATGGAGAAGGACGAAGTGATATTGTAATCTACAATGATGTAACAGGACAAGTTGCAGTATTTGAAGCAAAGTATTCAAGAAAATTAGAAGATTTGGAAAAAGACTGTCAAAAGGCGTTAGATCAGATCAACACAAAGATGTATGCAAAAGAGTTTGAAGATGCTTATGAGGAAGTATTGTGTTATGGAATTGCTTTTTATAAAAAACGGTGTTTGGTGAAGAGTAAATAGAATAAGAAATGAAAAAAAGCTCCACAAAGATGAACTTTGTGGGGCTTTTGTTGTATCTAAGATTTCAATTCAACTCCGCAATCCGGCTGACCCCAACATAGATTTCACTGATCTTATACCAAGTAGGGTAATCAACAATCCCAGTCTGTGGCAGTCCAAAAATATTCTGGAATTTCCGAACAGCATTCGCAGTAGATTCTCCATAAACACCATCCACAGCGATCGTAGGCAGAGAAGGATAATCTTTAGCAATACGATTCAATTGTTGTTGTATTTGTCGAACCTTATCTCCTCTGCTGCCGATCGTCAGATCATATCCCGGCCAGGAAGAAGGAATTCCTGAAATCTGTTCTGCGGTATTGATGTACATACTCTCTCCATAATAATATCTCAGGATTTCAATCGGAGCATATCCCTGATCACCTAAGTATTTAGAGCCCCACTGTGTCATCCATTCGGGACAAGACACCTTCTTCCCATCACAATACTGCGTAAGGATCGGCTGTCTCACATTTGGACGTGACAGATAATCCGCAAAAATCTCATCAACGATCGTATTAATAGAATTATAAGTTGTCTTTCCAGGAATGAATTTATGATCATAAGCTGTAGAAGATGTGATCGTAAAATCATGCCCTTTATTTCTATACCATTCTGTATACACACGATTCAAAGTAAATGACATGATCGCAAGAATATTTGCTTCAAGCGTTGCCCTTGGCCAAGTGGAATAAATCTCACAGGCGGCAACATTTTTGATGTAATCTTTGTAGCGGACATAATAATTTTGCGCAGTTTTATCACCGACAGGACCATCATGAACAATAATATATTCAGGAATCACCACCCTGCTTAAAACGATCTCACCGCTTTCGTTGACTGGCTTGATCTCAGATTCCGCAATCTTGGGAGGATAATTACCCCATAATGTATGCGGACCGATCACGATTGGGTGTTCTTCTGTTGGAGTGTGGGTTTCTTCAGGAATCATGGAAACAGGCTGCAGGCCTTCCACACCAGAAAGAATCTGTGCACCTGAGATCGTGACAGGTTTATATTCATCAGAATGTATTTTTAGATTATATTCAGAATAAGGCTGATTTTCACTCGGAGACATGCTGTATTCCACGGGAGGAGCAGGGAGGTCAACGACAGGTGTCTGCCCATTTTCATCAGTAGATACAGTCTCAAGAACAGAATCAGGATCACCAGTATAAGAAATCTCGATCGTAGCGTTAGGGATCGGGACGGATCTTTGTCCTGAAGTTACCTGTATTTTTAACTGTCCATGATCGACAAGATTGTTAGTTTGTATTTCTGGCATAAAAATATCCTCGGAAGATCTTTTACTCTCACTATATGAGAAAATATGATATAATGTGCACAAGTAGTGTAAAAATGTATGCCAAAGAAATAAAGGAGGCCGCTATGCAGAAAGATTTTATATATGAGAATTATCTAAAAATGCCAGATGATCTTGAATTTGAGCAGGCGATGAAGGTTTATGAAGAACTGTTAGAAGAGAATCTTGAAGAAGATGAGATCTATGACAAGTTATGGGATCATGCACTTCATTGTATGATCGATTATGGAAGCCTCCGCGCACATTGGAAGATCACACCGAAGACAGACAGAAGCAATGATGACAGGACAGTGATGCACGATAGCGTGATCCATTCTTTAGATGAATTGGCAGCATATACAAAAGAGCATGGCAAAGAAGCAAAATGGAGAGAAGAACTTGGATATCAAAGAAAAAGAATCGGAGATTTTGCATGTTATGTTTCTTTGATCTATGGAGTATTTGCAAGGTGAAATATGATGAGAGTGTCAAAAGTAAATTTTGCCAGATAAAACGATCAGTAAGGAGGACATTATAAGATGGCAAAGAAAGAACCAAAAACAAATGCAATGCGGATGCTTGAGAGAGCAAAGATCCCATTTGAAGTACATCGTTATGAATGTAAAGAATTTATTGATGGAATTACCATCGCAGATATGTTAAATGAACCATATGAAAGAGTATTTAAAACCCTCGTGACTGAAGGAAAAGGTGGAGGGTATTTTGTATTTGTCATTCCGATCGATCAGGAATTAGATCTTAAGAAAGCAGCAAAGGCAGCAGGTGAGAAGTCTGTGGAGATGATCCATGTCAAGGATATCAACAAGATCACAGGATATATCCGCGGTGGATGTACAGCAATCGGAATGAAGAAAGACTATCCAACAGTACTTGATGAAAGCGCCAATGCACAGGAGAAGATCATTGTAAGTGGCGGTAAAAATGGAATCCAGATTGAACTTACGACCGAAGATTATTTAAAAGCCTGCAAGGGAAAAACAGCAGATATTACATTGAGGTAGGGAGTAGAAGTTATGATAGATGAAATCTTAAAATATAACAAAGAATTTGTAGAAGAAAAGAAGTATGAACAATACAAGACAAGCAAATATCCAGACAAGAAGATCGCAATTATCACTTGTATGGATACAAGACTGACAGAACTTTTGCCGGCAGCCCTTGGGATCAGGAATGGAGATGTGAAGATCATCAAGAATGCCGGTGGGGTAGTAAGCCATGCCTTCGGAAGTGTGGTACGAAGTGTTTTAGTCGGAATCTTTGAACTTGGAATAGAGGAAGTCATGGTCATTGGACATAGCGACTGTGGGGTACAGCATATTAATAGTGATATGATGATAAAACATATGATGGATCGAGGAGTCGATGAGGAGAAGATTGAGCTGATCCGTCATTGTGGTATTGATTTTGATACATGGCTGGAAGGATTTGACTGTGTGGAAAGTTCTGTAAAAGATTCTGTGGAAATGTTGAGAAAACATCCATTGATCCCAAAAGATGTGAAGATATCTGGATATGTGATGGATTCTGTGACAGGAGAGCTTCATGTTGTAGAGCCATAGAACAACTGCAGCATTATTAATGAGAGGGATAAAAGGTATGAAAAAGATATGGAAGATCATGATCTTATGTATGATCCTTTGTTTTTTCTGTGCTGGATGCAGCAATGATGATGAAATGATCAGTGAAGATCATCCAAAACCAACGACAGAAAAAAGAACAGAGATCATCAAGCAAAAGACAACACAAAAAAAGAATGAAGTAACGATTGATCAGGAACAATCAAAACAACAGGAAGATCGTATAAAGATCGCAATTGATGCAGGACACCAAAAGAAACAGATGAGTGAAAAAGAAGCGATCGGACCTGGTTCTGATAAGACAAAACCGATGGTATCCTCAGGAACCGAAGGTGTTGTCACAAAACGAACAGAATATCAGGTGAATTTGGAAGTTTCGTTAAAGCTAAAAAGTGCATTGATCGCGAGAGGATATGACGTATATATGATTCGTGAGACGAATGATGTGTCACTCAGCAATAAAAAGCGTGCTCTTATGGCAAATGAAAGTGGTTCAGATATTTTATTAAGGATTCATTGCAATAGTGCAGATTCTCAGTCTGCAAATGGGGCGTTGACAATGAGTCCGACATTATCGAATCCATATTGCAGATCGATCGCGGCAGATAGTCAGGAACTTTCAGAATGTGTGGTAAGTACATTATGCAGAAGGACTGGGGCAGTGAACCGCGGTGTAACGCAGACAGATGAGATGACAGGGATCAACTGGAGTAAGATTCCAGTGACGATCGTTGAGATGGGATTTATGTCAAACCCAGAGGAAGACCAGAAGTTATCGGACAATCATTATCAATCAATGCTTGCAGAAGGAATTGCAGATGGTGTTGACCGGTATTACGAGAGAAGAGGAGAAAAGAATGAAGAAAAATGAATTATCGTGATCATCGTATCACTTGTGATCGCAGCACTTGTCATGGGATTAATGAAAGCGGTGGCAGAAGCGGATATCAATTGGTTTCAAAGCTGTCAGATCGCAGGAATGAGATCTTTGGGATTAAGTCTAGGATGGATCCTTGGAATTTTAGGATTGTTTTTAGGAATGTATCAGTTCGCGATTCTGATCATTGTAGTTGGAGGAGTCCTTGGTATGATCTATATGATCGTTGCAATGATGAGTTATCCGAATACGAAGAAAGATATGATCGCATATGTTGTATTGATCCCCATATTGGTTGCAACATTTATATCATATTTTGTTTTGAAAGAGTTTGTTTTATCATCACTGATCAACAATGGCGGGTCTACAACCAATTTTTTAAATAATATTTTATGATATAAGTGACAGAAGTATAAAGACAAAGATATTAGGAGGAAATATTAAGAATCTAAAATAATTAACAAATGTGATTAAATGTATTTAAATATACTCAAAGGAGAGTGCTATAATGAATACATCAAATATCACAAATTATAAGCCAAAAGATTTTGCTGAACTTTTAGGTGTATCTGTTAAGACATTACAACGTTGGGACAGAGAAGGAACTCTAAAAGCAAACCGAACTCCAACTAATAGACGCTATTACACTTATGACCAGTATCTACAATTTAAAGGTATAAATACTGAAAATGATAAGCGTCATGTAGTTATTTATGCTAGAGTGTCTACAAGAAATCAAAAAGATGATTTACTAAATCAAGTTGCATTTTTAAGACAGTTTTGTAACGCAAAAGGAATTATTGTAGACCAGTGTATTGAAGATTATGGAAGTGGTCTTAATTACAACCGTAAAAAGTGGAACAAATTATTAGATGAAGTAATGGAACAAAAAATTAAAACCATAATAGTAACCCATAAAGATAGATTTATTAGATTTAGTTATGATTGGTTTGAAAAATTCTGTATGAAGTTTAATACGACTATAGTGGTAGTAAACAATGAGGAACTATCACCACAAGAAGAACTTGTGCAGGATATTGTTTCAATACTCCATGTGTTCTCTTGTAGGCTGTATGGGCTTCGTAAGTATAAAAAACAAATAGAAAGGGATGAGGAAATTGCTAAAGAGCTTCAAGACAGAAATAAATCCAACAGAGGAGCAGAAAGCCAAAATTCGTAAAACAATAGGAACTTGTAGATATATTTACAACTTCTACCTTGCTCATAATAAAGAGCTTTATAATAAAGGCGAAAAGTTTATGAGCAGTAACCAATTTAGAGTATGGCTTAACAATGAGTATCTTCCAAAGCATCCAGAATGTTTTTGGATTAAGGAAGCTTATTCAAAAGCAGTAACACAAGCAGTAAATAATGGACAAGCCGCATTTATAAGATTTTTTAAACATCAGAGTAGTTTCCCTAGATTCAAAAAGAAGAATAGATCTGATGTGAAAATGTATTTTGTAAAGAACAATCCAAAAGATTGCCGTTGTCAAAGACACAGGATCAATATTCCATCACTTGGTTGGGTTCGCATTAAAGAAAAAGGATATATTCCAACAACAAAAGATGGATATGTAATTAAAAGCGGTCATGTGTCAATAAAAGCTGGTAGATACTATGTTTCAGCTCTTGTAGAAATTCCAAATAACAAGATAGCTAATAGTTTCAATGAAGGAATTGGTATCGACCTAGGGATAAAGGATTTTGCCATTGTTTCCAATGGTAAAACTTATAAGAACATTAACAGATCAGTAAGATTAAAAAAACTTGGAAAACAACTTATTCGAGAACAGAAAAATCTTTCTCGAAAGTATGAAAATTTAAAGAAAGGAGAATCTACTCAAAAAGCAAATATACAAAAACAGAGGCTTAAAGTACAGAAACTTCATCATAAAATTGATAACATTCGTACGGATCACATCAATAAAACAATCGCAGAGATAGTGAAAACCAAACCATCTTATATAACGATAGAAGATTTAAATATATCAGGAATGATGAAGAACAAACATCTTTCAAAGGCAGTTGCTTCGCAGAAGTTTTATGAATTCAGAATAAAGCTTCAGGCGAAATGCAATGAAAACGGAATTGAACTTCGAGTTGTAGACAGATGGTATCCATCATCTAAAACCTGTCACTGTTGCGGAGCAATCAAGAAAGATTTAAAACTTTCAGATAGAATTTTCAAATGTGATTGTGGTTATAGCGAAGATAGAGATTTCAATGCTGCACTTAATTTGAGAGATGCTACGACTTACGAAATTGCATAAATAAACGCAAACGTAGGTATGTACCGAAGGCTATTTCGGGAATTTACGACTATGGAGTGTACAAGAACTTGTGAGTAGATATGATTTCGGTCAATCCAAAGCATACACGATGAAGTAGTAAGTAGAACTCGTGAGAGTCTACATTATCTCGATGTGAGTATGTTTAATCACATTTTGAGTAGCAGACAGACATGATACCAAAAGATCCAGTGATGTTGTTAAGCTACATCAATACACAATTACGAGATTTTTATGATTCATATGAAGACCTTTGTAAGTCACTCGATCTTGATCAAAATGAAGTAAAACAAAAGCTTTCCATGATCGGATACGAATATGATGAATCATTAAATCAGTTTAAGTAGCAGACTAGTCGAATCAATGAAAATATGTTAAAATTGTACGTAAAGGAGAACATATTTATGGAGTTGATTCGGTTAGAAAATGTAAAGAAAATATATCAGACAGGAGAGGTGATCACCAAAGCCGTAGATGGGATCGATTTTACGGTGGATCAGGGTGAGTTCGCCTTGATCATTGGCGCCAGTGGTGCAGGAAAAACTACCGTTTTGAACATTTTAGGAGGTATGGATACTGCGACCAGTGGCGCTGTTTATATTGATGGAGAAGATATCTCCAAATGGAATAAAAAACAACTGACAGGATATCGAAGAGATGACATAGGATTTGTATTTCAGTTTTACAATCTGGTGCCCAATCTTACTGCAACAGAGAATGTAGAATTGGCACTTCAGATCAGTAAGAATCCTCTGAAAGCAGAAGAAGTATTAAAAGATGTGGGACTTGGACACCGTCTGAATAATTTTCCTGCGCAGTTATCTGGTGGGGAACAGCAGAGAGTTTCTATTGCACGTGCATTGGCAAAGAATCCAAAGATCTTGCTCTGTGATGAGCCAACTGGTGCCCTGGATTATCAGACAGGAAAATCTATTTTAAAATTATTGCAGGATACCTGTCACAAGAAAGGAAAAACAGTGGTTGTGATCACACATAATCTTGCGATCGCACCGATGGCAGACCGTGTGATCGAGATGAAGAACGGAAAGATCAGCAATATTACGATAAACGAACACCCTCAGCCGGTGGAGACGATTGAATGGTAGGAAATGCGTATGAAGAAAACGGCATTACATAAAGATATATACAGAACGATCACAGGAACTCTTCCGAGATTTTTATCAATCTTTTTTATCGTTGTACTGGGCGTTGCATTCTATTCAGGAATCCGTGTGACACAAAAAGATATGCATATCACAGCAGACCACCAGTTTGATGGAAGTCGGCTGATGGATGTCAAAGTCATGGGAACACTTGGGATTTCAGAAGAGAATCTGACAGCCCTTCGGAAGTTAAAAAATGTGCAGTCGGTCGAAGGAGGACATTCTGTAGATGTGATCGCAAGGAAGCAGGGAAGTGACGAAGAACATGCGATCAAAGTTATGGGGAAGACTGATAAATTAAACCAGATAACGATCATAGATGGAAAACTTCCACAAGCATCGGGAGAATGTCTGGTAGATGAATGGTATGCCCAGCAAAATGATTTGAAAACAGGGGATGTTTTAAATTTGTCTTCTGGAAATGAAGATGATCTTAAGGATACTCTGAAAGATACAACCTATAAGATCACAGGAATCGGAAGTTCATCAGAATATCTTTCAAGATCCAGAGGAAGCACTGGCATTGGAACGGGAACGTTGTCAGGCTTTATTGTGGTGCAACCATCAGAATTTTCCTCAGATATCTATACAGAAGTTTATCTGACTGCGAAGGGAGTGAAGCAAGAGAGAGCCTACAGTGATGCTTACAAAAACAAAGTAAAACAGCTGGAAGAAGAGATCAAAGATATTTCCAAAATAGAAAATGAGAAACGGTTAAAATCTGTTCAGAAAGAAGCCGAAGAGAAGATCGACAAGAAAGAAAAGAAATTCAAAAAAGAACGAAAAAAAGCATATAAGAAACTAGATCAGGCCGAGAAAAAGCTAAAGAAGTCCAGACAAAAGATCAAAGATTCCAAAGCAAAATTAGCGAAAAGCAAGAAAGAGATCTCTGATGGAGAGCAACAGATCAAGAATGCAAAAGCTCAGTATCAGTCAGGGATCAGACAGATTCAGAATGCCAGAAAGCAGTTAAAGACACAGAAACAAACAATTCGGTCAAAAAGCAAAGAATTAAAAACACAGGAGGCAAAGCTAAAGACACAGGAGAAGAACTTACAGACAAAAGAACAGCAGATTCAGGGTGCCATGCAGGCTGGAATGATCTCACAGGAAGAAGCGAAAGCTTCCTTAGCACAGATTAATGCAGGAAAAGAACAGATCAAGACAGCAAGAAGCAAGATCAATGTAGGGAAAAAACAGATCAGCAGGGCAAAGACAAAGATTGCAAAGGCTGAAACAACCTTGGATCAAAAAAGCAGCCAGCTAAAGAAAGCAAAGCAAACGATCAAAACAAATGAAGCAAAATTAGTATCAGCAAGAAAACAGATCACCTCCGGAGAAAAAAAGATTACAAAAGCAGAATCAAAACTTTCATCCGGGGAGAAAAAATTAAAGAAATCAAGAAAGAAAGCAGAAAAGAAATTCAAGGAAGCCGAGCAGAAGATTGCAGATGCCAGACAGGATGTTAAGGATATCAAGAAAGGGAAATGGTATGTCTTAAACCGTGAGAAGATGCAGTCTTATGTGGAATACGGACAGGAAGCAGACAGAATTGCAGCATTAGGACGAGTGGTACCGGTCATCTTTTTCTTAGTTGCAGCACTGGTAAGCTTAACAGCGATGACACGTATGGTCGAAGAGCAGAGAACACAGATCGGTATGATGAAAGCATTGGGATACAGTGGAGTTCATATTGCAATGAAATATGTGACCTATGCCCTCGCAGCAACGCTTAGTGGAAGTATTCTAGGGGCAGTGATCGGTGAAAAACTGCTTCCATGGATCATCATTAACGCTTATAAAATGATGTATACAGGACTGGGAGATGTCTATACGCCATTAGAGATCGAATATTCTGTGATGGCAGGTGGACTGGCGGTTGGAGTTGTTGTTTTAGCAGTATTATCTGCATGTTATAAAGAATTAAGAGAAAAACCTGCACAGCTGATGCGTCCAGTTGCTCCAAAAGAAGGAAAAAGGATTTTGTTAGAACGGATTCCATTTATCTGGAAACGATTAAGTTTTATCTGGAAAGCAACGATGCGAAACCTCTTCCGCTACAAGAAGAGATTCTTTATGACGATCTTTGGAATCGGCGGATGTATGGCATTATTACTCTTAGGATTTGGAATCAAAGATTCGATTTCAGCAATCTCAGAAAAGCAGTATGGGGAGATCATTACTTATGATTTCTCGATCACACACAAAGACGGGATCAGCGAGACAAAGAAAGAAGATCTGATCCAGTATGCAAAGAAACAAGAACATATGACAGATTTGATAGAAGTAAGCGAATCTGCAGTGACGATCCGTGCTAATGGGAAAAAACAGGATGCAACGATGATCCAGCCGATGTCTAAAAAAGATCTGAATGGCTATATCAGCCTTCAGGATCGAAAGAGTAAAACAAAGTATCAGTTAGATGATGATGGGATCATCTTAACAGAAAAGGCAGCGTCCCTGCTTGGTGTGAAAAAAGGAGATTCGATCAAGATCCAACGGTCTGGAGATAAACAGATCACAGCAAAAATAAGTCAGATCACAGAAAATTACATGCAGCATAAAGTCTACATGACACCAAAACTTTATGAGAAACTGTATCATAAAAAAGCACAAACGACAGGTATATATTGTATTGAAAAGAATATATCTAAGAAAAAGATGCAGGAAAATGGAAAACAGATTCTTGCAAGAGATGAAGCCTCAACACTGCATTTTTGTGCCGACGATGAGAAGACAATGTCAGATATGGTCAATAACTTAAATATTGTGGTGGTTGTTCTGATCGTATCTGCAGGACTTCTTGCATTTGTGGTATTATATAACTTAAATAACATTAACATTTCTGAGCGTAGAATGGAACTTGCAACGATCAAAGTTCTTGGATTCTATGATGGTGAAGTCGGAGCGTATGTGTATCGAGAGAATATCCTTTTAACGATCCTTGGAACGATCGCAGGAATTATTTTAGGAATTATTTTACACAAATACGTAATCTTCACAACAGAAGTTGACTTGATCATGTTTGGAAGGCAGATTTATGTGCAAAGCTATATTTACAGTATTTTACTAACAATCGCTTTTTCGATTCTTGTAAATGCCTTCGTGTATTTCCAATTGAAGAAAATCGATATGGTTGAATCGTTAAAAAGCACAGAGTGACAGAAAGGAAAAGAGACTATGAAAATGAACGAATTAATGATTTATCAAGTGTTTCCACTAAGAGCATTAACAGATGGGCAGCCATCTCATGGAATTCTCGAGATGATAGACTGGATTCAACATATTAAAAAATTAGGAATGAATGCAGTATATTTTTCACCTGTATTTTCATCCAGTGATCATGGATATGATACAAAAGATTATCAGAAGATCGATGAGAGACTTGGAACCAATGAAGACTTTAAAAAGATGTGTGATGCCATGCATGAAGAAGGAATCCAGGTGATCTTAGACGGGGTATTTAATCATGTCGGAAGAGAGTTCTTTGCATTTGAAGATGTGAGAGAAAAGAAATGGGATTCTCCATATAAAGATTGGTTCTATATTAATTTTGATGGGAATAGCTGCTATGATGATGGATTCTGGTACGAAGGATGGGAAGGACATTTTGAACTGGTCAAATTAAATCTTGACAACGAACAGGTTAGAAATTATTTATTAGAATCTGTCGGAATATGGATCGATAAATTAGGGATTGATGGATTAAGACTGGATGTTGCTTATATGTTAAACCGCAATTTCATGAAAGTGTTGGTTGACTTTGTTCACAGCAAGAAACCAGAATTTTTGATGATCGGAGAAATGCTTCATGGTGATTACACACAGCTTGTGAATCCAGAGCTGTTGGATTCTGTGACAAATTATGAATGTTATAAAGGTTTGTATTCAAGTTTCAATACACACAATATGCATGAGATCGGATATTCCCTAAACCGTCAGTTTGGACCAGAAGAATGGACGTTGTACAAAGGACTTCCATTATATAATTTTGTAGATAACCATGATGTGGAGAGAATCGCAAGTCAGTTAGAGGATAAAGAGCATTTACCATTGATCTACGCAATGGAATTTGCGATGCCAGGAGTTCCGGGTGTTTACTATGGAAGTGAATGGGGAATGGAAGGAAAGAAAGAACAGGGAAGTGATGACAGCCTGCGTCCAAGAATCCATAAAGAAGATTTAGTAGAAAATGAATTAACAAACTATATTGCACAATTGGCAAAAGTAAGAGCTGGATCACCAGCTTTAAAATACGGTGATTACTTACAATTAGCGATCGCACCAGATGTTCTTGTATTCCAGAGAAGAACGAATGAAGACCGCATCATTTTTGCAATGAACTGTGGTGATGGCGAATTTACAGCACATTTTGATGCTCAGGCAGGATGCGGGATTGATCTGATCACAGGAGATTCCGTTGATTTTGGCGGGGGACTTACGATCCAAGGAAAAACAGCAATGATAATTCGAACAGAAGAGGTATCCCTTCCTTGACTTTTATGTTAAAAACATATAAAATTAAATGAGTGTGAATACACAAAAAATTGAATAAGGAGGAAACCTGTGGTTGGTATTATTAT
>CAJMOO010000017.1 GCA_905215045.1 uncultured bacterium
CCTGCATCTCCAGTCCGATACGGATCTGGTTGATCTGGTCATAATCAAGCTTATCCAGCATAAACATCATAGAAAGGGCATCTACCATATATCCCTTAAAATTTCCTGAGATATAATTTCCTGCTCCTTGTCTGCTTGAGACAACTCCCATGACGGTTAAGATCTTTAATGCTTCACGGACGGAATTCCTGCTGACTCCAAGCTTCTCTGAGATTTCTCTCTCTGGTGGAAGACTTTGTCCTAGAACGAGTTCCTGATCCATGATCTGTTCTTTAATACTGTCTATGACGATCTCATAGGCTTTCTTCGTTTTTTCCATATTAGTGTCCATTCTATCTGTTGCTTTTCTCTAAAATCATATAATCTCTAATATTATATCAGATTCACTTTTTTTTGAAAAGCCCTTGCAATATTGGGCAAATAGTTGTAGTATGTAAGAAAGTTAGATGTAGTTTTTAATACTACATAATGAATTTTATCATACTAGAATGACTGGAGGTTTTACCATGAAACATAAATTAAAAGATCCCGGAAGTGCTATTACTCATCTAATTGGAATGATCCTTGCAGCGATCGTTTCCATCCCTTTGATCATCAAGAGTTTTTTAAGCGGTGATTATGTCCGCATCGTCTCTCTGATCGTATTTACTTTAAGTATGATCGGACTTTATGGTGCGAGTACTGCTTACCACTCTTTTAATATCTCACCAAGGATCAATAAGAAGCTTAAGAAGCTCGATCATGCAATGATCTTTGTATTGATCGCTGGTTCTTATACTCCGATCTGTACGATCGTTCTTGGCGGTAAGGTTGGTTATGGATTATTAGCTGTAATCTGGACGATTGCAATCCTTGGTATCGTATTTAAGATGTTCTGGGTTACTTGTCCGAAATGGGTGTCTTCTGTGATGTATATTGCCATGGGATGGCTTTGCATCGTTGCGATCGCACCGATCATTCATGCTCTTTCCCGTACTTCTTTTGGATGGCTGCTTGCCGGCGGTATTATTTATACAGTTGGCGGTGTGATCTATGCACTGAAGATTCCTTGGTTTGAGAATCACTGGAAGAATTTTGGTCTGCATGAGATCTTTCATCTGTTTGTGATGGGTGGAAGCTTATGCCATATGATCTTAATGTTCCAGATTTAATTTGTTATCATATCTCTTTTATTGATATATGAGTTATATTTACTTTTTTACCTTTTGCTCCTGCTGGTAGGTTTCTATCAACAGGAGCTTTTCCTTTCTGCTAAGGCGTTTGATCTTTGCTTCTCTGCTCATGGCTTCCTGTTTTGTCTCAAATTCTTCAAGATAGACAAGTTCTACAGGGCCTCTCCCTCTTGTATACTTTGCGCCTTTTCCTTCATTGTGCATCTTCAGGCGGTGTGTGATGTCATTTGTCCATCCAGTGTATAAACTGTTGTCATTGCATTTTAATATGTAAGTTACATTTTTCATCTGTCTTATCCTCTGTCTGTATATTTTACCGGCTTTTCTTTGAAGAAAGGCTGCCAGATCAAATCTGACCGCCTTTCCTCTACATCAGCCGGTTATGTTATGGCTGTTGTTTTCTTACTATATATTATAGTCTTTTTTTATTTTTGTCACAGTTTTATTCCAGATATTTTAAAGGATCTACACTCTTTTTATCTTTTTCCATCTGAAAATAGAGATTGGTTCCTTCTAATGTGTAATAGCTTGTTGGCTCTGCTACTTTTGCGATCACAGTTCCTGCATTTACTAATGTTCCTTCTTTTACTTTGATGTCTTTTAACTGCCCGTACAATACGGTATAGTCATTTCCAAGATCCATCAGAATAGTTTGTCCATATTCTGCTGACTTTCTGATCTCTCTGACTTTTGCCTGCTTGACTGCTTTTACCTCGGTTCCTTCTTTTGCTTCGATCAGGATTCCTTTGTTGATCCTGTACTGGTCAAGGGATTCAAAATAAATGGTGGAATCCACGCTGTATGGAAGAATGATATTGCCTTTGACCGGCCAGGTAAGTTTTGATGTACCATTATACGCAACATTTTCACTCATGGTACGTTTCGTTTGCGTCTTTGATGGTTCTGTCTTTTCTTTTGTTTTCTCTGTTGTCATCTGTGTTGTCTTGCTGGTTGCACTGTTGTTTGCTCCGATCGACCGTTCTTCTAGTTTTATTTCCTGTTTTGCCTGATCTCTCTTCTGCCGGAATGTCGCACTGTAGTATGCCATAACTCCAAGAAATAATACAAATAAAACGATCATGATCCCATAATATTTTCTTAACTGAAATGGGCTTTCCTTGCTGTTTTTTCTCATATTCATCACCTCAAACATAGTTTTGCCCATTTCACATTGTTTATTCATACAGATTTGTGATCGTCGTCTTTGGATAGTAATATTTCAAAATTTTTTTATAATTTTTCCCTTGTTTTGCCATCACTCCTGCTCCATACTGGCTCATTCCAAGACCATTTCCTTTTCCAAGGCAGACAATCCTTACCTGGCCTTTGTACTGTTCAAAATAAAAATTATTCGATGCTAAATGAAACCACTGTGCAAAGTCTTCGCCTTTGATCATAAGGGTATCTGCATAGACTTGTCTTACATATCCATTTTTTGTTGTTCTTCCAGTCCTTAGATTTTTCTCTAACCGCTCTTTTGTAATTTCTTTGTTTGTCTTTGCTTTGATCGTACTGCTGATCTTTTCATAACTTAGAACTTTCACGCTCATGTAATCTTTCGCTTCGATATCGCTTAAGCTCTCTTTTTCTCTGATGTATGGGAGGTCTTTTCCAAACCATTCTCGTGAGTCGAGTGTCATTCCAACACTTAATGCGTGAAAGTATGGTTCTATCAGTTTATTTTTGTATGTGATCACTTTGCCTGTTGTTTCGCTGACTGCTTTCTTTCGTTTCTGGTTCATTGTCTGATATGCACGATTTCCAAGTTCCTTCCTGTACTGGCTGTCTTCATAGCTTGTATATGGAAGTTTTTGTTTTGATATCTGTTTTTTATTTCCCATTCTTCTTATGATATCGGTTCGCAGTATCACTGCCTGTGCTTTGACTGCTTCCTCTTCCTGATCCATGGAAATCTGCCCTGGAAGTATTTTTAACAGGCAGGTCTCAAGATCGTCTTTCTTGTTTCCTGAAATGACCTGATAGCCACTGTCATAGTTTTCAAATTGTGTATTTGCGTCCTGCCGTCTTAAAAATACTGTGATCACGTATGGAATTGTGATCAATAAAAATATTAAAAAAAGTATATATATCATTTTATACCTCATTTTCTCCTCCTCTTTTTGTCCGTCTTACTATTTTATGTTACAATAAGGTTACTTAGAACTATCTGAACAGAAAGAGGATTGATTTTATGAAAATATATGATTTTACGATCAAATCACCAAGAGGACTTCATGCACAACCTTGTGCTGCTCTTGCGGCTATTGCACGTAAATCTTCTTCCAAAGTTATCATGGAACACAATGGACAGATCATTGATGTTGCTGATCCGATCCAGATGATGACATCTTCTGCCAGCCTCGGTGAACACATAATCATAAAAGTTTCCGGGAATGATGAAGAAGATATCTTGTTAAAACTAAAGGAAATTATTGACTCGCAACTTTGAGAAGAATATTGTTTGTTATTGTCAAATTATGTTATAATATGTGCTGTATAGGCCTGATCAATGCAGGCCTGATATTTTTGTATGTAGCGAAGGAGTATTTATGGATATAAATCATCTTACCTTGCTGACTGATCTTTATGAATTAACCATGATGCAGGGATATTTTAAAACAGGTAACGACGAAACTGTTGTTTTTGATGTTTTTTATCGTGACAATCCATCCGGAAGTGGTTATGCGATCACTTGCGGTTTAGATCAAGTCATTGATTACATCAAGAACTTGTCTTTTTCTTACGATGATATCGATTATCTTCGTAATCAGGGAATCTTTGATGAGGACTTTCTGGAATATCTTGCCGGATATCATTTTACAGGAGATATCTATGCGATTCCTGAAGGGACTGTCGTTTTCCCAAGAGAGCCACTTCTTAAAGTGAAAGCTCCGATCATGGAAGCCCAGCTTGTAGAAACTGCAATCTTAAATATCATCAATCATCAGAGTCTGATCGCTACGAAGGCTTCTCGTGTTGTTTATGCTGCTGGAGGAAGTGGTGTTATGGAATTCGGACTCCGTCGTGCGCAGGGACCGGATGCTGGTACTTATGGTGCCAGAGCTGCTGTGATCGGCGGCTGTGATGGTACTTCCAATGTCCTTGCCGGTAAGTGTTTTGATGTTCCGATCCTTGGAACTCACGCACACAGCTGGATCATGAGTTTTGATGATGAGTACAGTGCTTTCCGTGCTTATGCGGATCTTTACCCTGATTCCTGCACTTTGCTTGTAGATACTTATGATACCTTACGTTCTGGTGTTCCTAATGCAATTCGTGTATTTGAGGAATTAAGGGATGAAGGGCATATGCCAAAGCATTATGGAATCCGTTTGGACAGTGGTGACCTTGCTTACCTTACAAAGAAAGCCCGTGTGATGCTTGATGAAGCAGGTTTCCCTGATGCTGTGATCGCTGCTTCTGGTGACCTTGATGAGAATCTGATCTCCAGTTTAAAAGCGCAAGGGGCTCCGATCACTTCATGGGGTGTTGGTACGAAATTGATCACTTCTGAAGACTGCCCTGCATTTGGCGGTGTATATAAACTTGCTGCCTCTAAGCATAAAGGATCTGAAGAATTTACAGCGAAGATCAAGATTTCTGAAAATCCTGCGAAGATCACAAATCCAGGAGACAAAACAATCTATCGTATTTACGGAAAAGAAGACGGTAAGATCCGTGGTGATCTGATCTGTCTCGTTGGGGAAGAATATAATGAAGCTGATAATCTTACGATCTTTGATCCTCAGGCTACATGGAAGAAATCTACACTTGCTGGAGGAACTTATACATTACGCGAACTGCTTGTCCCTATATTTATCAAAGGACAGTGTTTCTATGAGAGTCCTTCTGTCATGGATATCCGTTCTTATTGTAAGGATGAATTAAATACATTATGGGATGAAAGCCGTCGTCTTGTAAATCCACAAGAAGTATACGTCGATCTTTCCATGCCTCTTTACAAGTTAAAGCATGAATTGCTCGATGCAAACCACAAAAAATAATTTAAATATCAAACACAAACTATAACTTATAGAAGGGAGAACAATCATGATTCGTTTTTTTGCGGATATTATTTATCTGTTCTTTTTCCTGACACTGACTGCACCACTTTATCCATTATTTGAGCATTGGAACAAAAGTGGAAAATCTCACAAACGTTCCTCTATGGCACAGCGTATGATTTTAAAATCTTTTAAGCTCTGCCTTGCTATGGCTGGCACGAAACTGGTTGTTGATGGTGAGGAAAATATACCAGATGATACTGCTGTTTTATATGTTGGAAATCACAGCAGTTATTATGACATTTTATGTAGCTATGTTGCGACTGGACGTGGAATGGGATTCTTTGCCAAGAAAGAGATGGAGAAGATTCCTTGTCTGGCACACTGGATGCGTTTTATCAACTGTCTGTTTTTAGACCGTAAGAATATCAAAGCAGGACTTGCTACAATGAATGAAGGTACACAGCTTTTAAAAGATGGATTTTCTATCGCGATCTTCCCTGAAGGTACAAGAAACCAGGATGAAGATCCTCATGAATTTAAAGAAGGAAGCTTAAGACCAGCTCTGAAAGCCAAAGTTCCTGTCATTCCTATGGCAATTTCAGGTACCGCTGATATTCTTGAGAATAACAAACGTTTTCAGGTAAAACCTACAACTGTTCATATTACTTTTGGACAACCAATCTATCCAGATCAACTTGAACGAGCTGAGAAAAAGCATCTTGGAGCTACAATTCGTGAAGAAATTATCGAAATGAGAAAAAAACATAAGACAAGTTAGAAAAAAGATGTTATAATAGTTAAGATATTCAAATGTATATACTAGGAGGAGAAGAGAAATATGAGTATTTGGACAGTCATACTTATTATTGCAGTTATCGCTGCGATCATTCTTGGTGTTCTGTACTTTGTTGGTAGAAAGATGCAGGCCAAACAGGAAGACCAGCGTGCACAATTAGATCAGATGGCACAGACAGTTAATATGCTTGTCATTGACAAGAAACGAATGAAGATCATGGATGCTGGATTTCCTAAGATGGTAACAGACAACATTCCAAAACGTGCCAGATTATCTAAAGTACCAGTTGTAAAAGCAAAGATCGGACCTAAGATCACACCATTATTATGTGATGAAGCAATCTTTGATGATGTTCCTGTAAAGGCTGAGATCAAAGCCGTTGTAAGTGGAATTTATATTACATCTATCAAGAATCTTCGTAATGTAGCACCCCCAGAACCAGAGAAACGTGGTTTACGTGCAAAACTTACTAAGAAAAGTGCTGAATATATGCGCAAGAACTAATCTCGATATTGTCTAAGATATCGTAAGTATAAAAATACCGCAGATCTATGAATCTATGAGATCTGCGGTATTTTTATTTTCTCTCTTGAATCTTTACGATGACATATCCTTTCTCGGTTGTAATATAACCGATCTTCAGATACTGTCCATCTCTCTTAATATATCCACCTTGTGTCGATGGTCTGTGATATCCAAACTTCTTGATGAATTTATCACCATAGGAAAAATGAACGCCTTTGATATCAAAGCTTTCTTCTTCCATATCTTCCTGATCTTCTCCGCCGCTGGATGCTGGCGTAAAGTTCTCTACATAGCCTTCGACACTCTTATAATCACCCTGCTTATATGCGTGGATCACCTGCATGTATCCAAAGCAGAATCTCAATGCTGCAACCGCACAGATCACAAGACATACTGCGGATAACAATTTAAAAAATGGTTTCTTTGAAAATACGAGGAGTAATACTCCTATGATTCCTAATATCGCAAATGGGATCACCCATCTTGCCTGTATCGTAAAATTACTGGCTTCATATAATAGTTTCATTATCCAAGCCTCCCTTCTATGTTCCTTTCAGTTGTCTATGAAAGTTCTATCAGCTCTCTATGATGGAATCACAATATTCTAAAACTTTCGCAAATTCCATATCTCCGCCAAATAAATCCAAGGCACTTCCGATCGTTACATCGATCTTATCATTCCCAAAGTTTTTCAACAGTTCAAGATCGTCAAAATTCTTAACGCCTCCTGCATATGTGACTTTATTGCCGTCATACTGTGCTAACAGTTTCACAAGTTCCTGATCGATTCCTTGTGCTTTTCCTTCCACATCAACTCCATGGATCAGATATTCATCACACCATGATTCCAGTTTGTGAAGAAGCTCCACGGTTAATTCTTCTTCCGTAAACTTCTGCCAGCGGTCTGTTGTGATATAGTATCTATCATCTCTCTTTCTGCAGCTAAGGTCAAGTACAAGATGTTCTTTTCCTGCTTTTTCTTTTAAAGAATCTAGTCTGTCATAGTGAATCTTGCCGCCTGCAAATACAAAAGATGTCACGATCACATGGGATGCTCCTGCTTCGATAAATTCTTTTGCATTCTCATCTGTGATCCCGCCGCCGATCTGAAGTCCTCCTTCAAATGCTTTGAGTGCCTTTAAGGCTTGTACTTTATCTTCTTCATAGTACTGTGAATCTCTGGCATTGAGCATAATGATATGCCCGCCGTTTAAGTGATTATCTTTATATAGTTTTCCATAAAATGTGCCGTCTTTTTCGGATACAAAATTCTCTGTTGCAAAATCTCCCTGATCAAGAAGGCTTCCTCCTACAATCTGTTTGATCTTGCCGTTGTGAATATCAATACATGGTCTGAATCTCATCTTTTCTAATCATCTCCCGTTATTCTGTCATCTCTAATAAGTCAAATGCTTCTCCGCTTGGATCTGCTTTAAATACCATTCTCTCTCCAGTTATTGGATGATCAAAGGCGATCCTTGCTGCAAATAACCCGATCTCTTTGTATTTCTTCTTTGTCTTCTGGTAGATCGGATTGTACTTTGTATCTCCCCAGATTCCAAATCCTCTGCTTGATGTCTGGACACGGATCTGATGATGCCGTCCTGTCTCTAAATGAATCAGACAGTATGTGTATTTCATCTTGGAATCTTCCATCATATCAATGACTTCATAATCAAGGATTGCTTCTTTGGCACCTTTGGTTCCTTCTTTGACTACTTTCGATACATTGTTCTTTGGATCTTTTAATAAAAAGTCTCTAAAAGTTCCTTCGTCCTGTGGAAGCCAGCCTGTTAAAACAGCCTGATAGTCTTTCTCAAATGTATGGTCTTTGATCTGATCTGTCAAGGATGCTGCTGCCTCTTTCGTTCTTGCAAATACCATGACTCCGCCAACTGGTCTGTCCAGACGGTGTACTAAATATAGTTCTGGTTCTCCGTCCATATTCTCTTCAAAGAATAACTGATTCTTCAGCTGGTGCAAAAGATCCATATCTCCTGTCTTATCACTGGAAACAGGGGTTCCTTTTGGTTTCTCGCACACAACGATCTGCTCATCTTTGTATATAATCTTTATCTTTTTATTTTTTCTCATAAGGTACTCCTACATCTTGAAGCGGTATCCAACACCCCAGATTGTCTCAATATACTGTGGTTTTGCTGTATTAACTTCAATCTTTTCTCTGATCTTCTTGATATGAACCGTAACTGTTGCAATATCTCCGAGAGATTCCATATCCCAGATTTTATTAAATAATTCTTCTTTGGTAAATACACGGTTTGGATGTCCTGCCAAGAATGTTAACAGGTCAAACTCTTTTGTTGTAAAGACTTTCTCTTCTCCGTTTAAGTATACACGTCTTGCTGTCTTATCGATCTTTAATCCACGGATCTCGATGATATCATTGACTTCCATCTGATTGTTTACAAGTCTCTGATAACGGTTTAAATGTGCTTTCACTCTTGCTACCAATTCACTTGGGCTGAATGGTTTGGTAATATAATCATCTGCTCCGAGTCCTAAACCTCTGATCTTATCGATATCTTCTTTTCTTGCGGATACCATAAGAATTGGGATTTCTTTTGCTTCTCTGATCTGTTTACAAATCTCAAATCCATCGACTCCTGGAAGCATAATATCTAAAATGATCATATCAAAATCATTCTTTAATGCTTTCTCAAGTCCCTGCTGTCCATCTGTTTCAATCTCTACTTCAAATGAACTAAGTTCCAAATAATCTTTCTCTAATTCTGCAATTGAAAGTTCGTCTTCTACGATTAATACTTTGCTCATGTTATTTCTCCTTTGACTGATCGAGTACTTTATTTAATGTAAAGAATATTGTCGTTCCGGTACGCAGTTTACTCTCTGCCCAGATCTCTCCGCCGTGTTCTTCGATGATCTTCTTGCAGATTGATAATCCAAGACCACTTCCTCCTGCGGAATTTCTTGACATATCTGCACGGTAGGTTCTTCGGAAAATGTGTGGGAGATCTTCTTTGGATATTCCGATTCCATTATCCTTGATCGCTACCTGTACCTTGCGGTCAAATTCTGTTAAGGTAATGCTTACCTTTCCTTTGGCCTTATTGTTATATTTGCATGCGTTATTAATAATATTGTTAACAACCCTCTTAAGCTGTTCAGGATCGGCTGTTACCATTACATTTGCTGCACAATAATTACGGTATGAGAACATCATTCCCCGCTGTTCAAGGTCTGCTCCAATCTCGTCTACACAGTCTTTGAAATAGGAATTGATGTTGATTTTCTCAAAATTGTATGGAATGATATTGGAATCGATCTTTGAATACAGGGATAATTCGTTGATCAGTACGTTCATATCATTTGCCTTATTATAAATGGTCTTAATGTAGCGGTCCATCTTCTCTGGAGTATCTGCCACGCCATCCATGATTCCTTCCACGTATCCTTTGATCGCCGTGATCGGTGTCTTCAGGTCATGGGAAATGTTACTGATCAAATCTCTGTTCTGTTTTTCATAAACGATTCTTGCATCGATCGAATCCTTTAATTCCGCACGCATCTCATTAAATGCATTGCATAATTCTCTGATCTCCTCGCCGCCGCTGTTGATCACAACGTCATTATCGAGATTTCCATCCTTGATACGCTCCGCACCGGCTTTCAATTCTCTGATCGGACTTACGAATTCGCGATACATAAACCATGATAAAAATGTACTTGTTAAAATTAATACGCCGATTACCGCACAGGAAACCTGAATAAAAATATTGCGGTAATGTGGAAGTACTGTTCCAAGGTCTGTCATAATAAATACAGAGCCTTTTCCTCCATCACTGAATTTGAAGTCCTGCTGTTTCACAAGATAATTTCCTGGACGGCTTACGAAAAATCCTCTGTCTGCATCACTGTCTTTATTTCCATAGGATGGAAGCTTGTTGATCAGTTTTTCAGAGACATTTGTCTGTCCTATATAAGTGATCTTACCATTCTTGCGAATGATCAGATAAGAATCTTTGTCTTTTAATCTCTTGTTCACATCATTTAAGTATTGCTCATTGTCAAAAATCTGTGGATCTTTATTCACATGTTCTTCTAATTCAAAGAAGATTCCCTGTGTCTCTGTATTCATTGTCTTTAACGGATTGACAAACCGTTCAAATGAACCTGCTGAGAGATCTGCCTTGTTGATTCTTGAATACCCTATACTCAAACCAGCGATCGATACTATCATCACAAAGATTGGTAGCACGATCGCTGGTAAATAGATTAATCGAACTTTATTTACTGCTTTCATCCCATAACTCTCCTTTGGTATTAATATCTTTTATTATACCATAGTCATACGAAGAAACCAGAAGTTGAGCGATTATTTTATTTAATTTTTAGAAAGATTTTTTACCATTTGGAATATCTAATTTCTTGAAACGATGAAATCAAGAAGTGCATCTGCAACTTCTTCTTTTGTCATCTTTGGAAGCTGTTTTTCTTCATCTTTTGTGATCAGTGTGATCACGTTTGTATCTGTGTTAAATCCAGCTCCCTGTTCCTTCAGGTTATTGGCTGCGATCATGTCGATCTTTTTCTTCTCAAGTTTTGCTCTGGAGTTTTCTAACATGTTCTGTGTCTCCATGGAAAAACCGCATAGGAACTGACCTTCTTTTTTGTTCTCTCCAAGTGTCTTTAAGATGTCCTTGGTTCTTACCAGTTCAATTGACATATCACCGTCTTTTTTCTTGACTTTCTGGTCGCTGACATTCGCTGGTGTGTAGTCTGCAACGGCTGCAGATTTGATGATGATATCTTGTTCATCACTTCTGCTTGTCACTGCATCATACATATCCTGTGCGCTGACAACTGGTACCACATCAACAAACATTGGCGGTTCGATCGCTGTCTTTCCTGTAACTAAAGTTACATCAGCTCCTCGAAGCATTGCCATCTTGGCGATCGCATATCCCATCTTGCCTGAAGAGTGATTGGAAATATATCTGACTGGATCAATCGCTTCAATCGTTGGTCCTGCTGTTACTAAAACTTTCTTGCCTTTTAAGTCTTTTTCTTTGGCAATGGCTCTCTCAAGATGTGCCACAAGTACTTCTTCTGAAGGCATCTTTCCTGCTCCGCTTGTTCCACATGCCAGATGTCCATTCGCAGGCTCTACGATCTCATATCCAAATCTTCTTAATTTATCAAGATTATCCTGCAGGATTGCATTGTTATACATCTTTGTGTTCATCGCTGGTGAGATGATCACTGGTTTATTACATGCCATCACAGTTGTTGATAACATATCGTCTGCAATTCCATTTGCAATCTTACCAATGATGTTGGCTGACGCTGGTGCGATCAGCATAGCATCTGCTTTGTCTGTCAGTGATACATGTGCTACATGAAACTGAAAATTACGGTCAAATGTTTCTACAAGACATTTTGTGTTGGTCAAACTTTCAAATGCGATTGGGTTGATAAAGTTTGTCGCGTTCTTTGTCATAACTACGTGAACTTCGCATCCACGTTTCACTAACATACTCGCTACATTCGCCATCTTATAGGCTGCAATACTTCCTGTCACACCCAGTACAATCGTTTTTCCTTTTAACATGATCTTCTTTCTCCTACATATCTTCTAAACGTCCATGTCTTTCATAGTTTGTGCAGCGGGAAATCTGATTGTCATCATCTACAAATACAACTTTTGGTTCAAATGTCTTTGCTTCTTCTGGTGTCATATCTGCATATGCGATAATGATGATCTTATCTCCTGTTGCAACGCAGCGTGCTGCAGGCCCGTTTAAGCAGATCATTCCGCTTCCTGGTTCTCCTGGAATTGTATATGTCTCAAAACGGCTTCCGTTGTTAACGTCTACAATATGTACGTGTTCGTATTCTAAGATTCCTGCTGCTTCTAATAATACAGGATCAACTGTGATACTTCCTACATAATCTAATTCTGCCTGTTTTACTGTTGCTCTATGAATTTTTCCTTTTAACATGCTGATGTTCATTTTTTCTTTCTCCTTTAGTCTATTCGTTAATCAGTGTGTTGTCAATGAGTCTTGTCTTTCCAATGTAAACTGCCATCGCAAGCATACATGTTCCTTCAAGTTTCTCAACTGGTGCCATGGATAATGCATCGACTGCCTCTACATAGTCGATCTTAGCCATTGGTTCTGTCTCGATATTCTTCTTCATTGCTTCTACGACTTTGTTTGCATCTTTTTCTGTCTTGGCAAGTTCTTTTCCTAAAGCAACTGTTTTGGATAAGATCAGTGCTGCTTTTCTTTCTTCTTCTGATAAATATGTATTTCTTGAACTCTTGGCAAGTCCGTCTTCTTCACGAACGATTGGGCATCCAACGATCTCGATATCCATATTTAAGTCACGTACCATACGGCGGATAACTGCTAACTGCTGTCCGTCTTTCTGTCCAAAATATGCTCTGTCTGGTGTTACGATGTTGAAGAATTTATTTACAACCGTACATACTCCTCTGAAATGGATTGGACGAGTTTTTCCACAAAGTCCTTCTGTAAGTCCTGTCATATCCACAAATGAGCAGAAGTCTTTCTCATACATTTCTTCTGGTTCTGGATGGAAGATCAAGTCTACTCCTGCGCTTTCGCATAATGCTGCATCATGTTCTAAATCTCTTGGATATGTTGCAAGGTCTTCTGTTGGTCCAAACTGCATTGGGTTTACGAAAATACTTACAACGACTTTATCGTTATCTTTTCTTGCTGCGTCCATCAGGCTCTTGTGTCCTTCATGAAGATATCCCATTGTTGGAACGAAACCTACGCTTAATCCCTGTTTCTTCCATTCTTTTACCTGTTCTCTGACTTCTTTTACTGTTGCTACGATTTTCATTGTTAAAACTCCTTCTTCCCATTTATATATGGGAATCTATATAAAATATGTCCTTATAATTTCCCTGCTGTTTCGGTTATATTCTTACTAAAATATATCTTTTTGTAATCTGTGTTGCGAATCTTTTTAATAATCTATATTGATAATTTTTAATATAATTTTTCAATTACGTCATCACTGATCGCATAGGTATTTTCTGGTCCTGGGAAAGTTCCTTCTTTAACTGCATTGATATAGTCTTTGACTGCTCCCTGCATCACTTCTCCAACCTGAGCAAACTGTTTTACAAATTTAGGCACAAAGTTTCCATACATTGCTAACATATCCTGATATACCAGTACCTGTCCGTCGCATTCTGGACTTGCTCCGATTCCGATCGTTGGAATATGTACTTTCTTTGTAATGATCGCTGCTAATTTCTCAGGAATTCCTTCCAAAACTAACATAAATGCTCCAGCTTTCTCGACTGCCTGTGCTGCTTCGATCAGTTCTTTGGCTGCTTCTTCGCTTTTTCCCTGTACTCTGAATCCACCAAACATATTAGATGACTGTGGTGTCAGTCCAATGTGGGCACATACTGGGATCTGTGCATTTACGATTGCTTCGATCTGTGGACATACATTTTTGCCGCCTTCTAATTTTACTGCTGTACAACCTGTTTCTTTCATGATTCGTCCAGCATTTGCTACCGCATCATATACAGATGTGTGATAAGATAAAAATGGCATATCGACAACGATCATGGCGTTTTGGGCTCCTCTTACAACGGCTGCTCCATGATGGATCATGTCATCGACCGTTACAGGGATCGTTGAGTCATATCCAAGCATAACCATTCCTAAAGAATCTCCAACTAACATTGTGTCGATTCCAGCTTCATCGAACAATTTTGCGGTAGAATAATCGTATGCTGTGAGCATTGTGATCTTTTCCCCGTTATCTTTCATCTTCTGTACTGTGCTTACTGTTGTTTTCATTTTTCTTCCTCCAATACATGTTTCATGTCTGCATAAGAAATATCCGGATGACGTGTCTGCGCAAGTTTGATGATCTCTTTTGTCAGAGCACTGTAAGTTTCCTTTTTTTCCTGATCTATGGCATTCAGGTGTTTCTGTATGGTTTTGATATCATGGCGTTCCACTGGTCCTGTCAATGCATCACATGTGCCAACCTCAAATATGTTGTTCATGTTCGTAACTGCCAGCGGTTTCAATGCCATAAGTGCCGCTTCATCATCAAATCCACATTCTTTGAGCAATTCCTTTGCCTGATTGATCAGTCCGACCGCAAGATTTGATGCAAACACAGCCGCCGCATGGTATTTTGGTTTATCTCCGCTTTTTAATCTCACAATGTGATTTGGACACGCAGATAATAAATCCATGATCTCTTCTATGTGTTCTTCATTTCCTTCCACACTGAATAAAGCCTTAGCCAGATCTTCGTATGCAGTTTTTTTACTTTTAAATGGAAACATTGGATGAATAGAGTAACCGTATGCTCCGGTTTCTTCAATTCCAGAAAGAACAGCTGATCCTAATGATCCGCTGCAATGACAAATAAACTTTCCTTGTATCGGATAAGTTCTGACTTGTTCCCAGACTGTACTGATCGCATCGTCTGGTACTGTTAAAAATAGAACATCACTCTTTGTTAATATTTTATCAATCGATGTTGTAAATATTTGCTGAGTCTGTTTTTCCGTTCCACTTACATTTGCTTGTGTACGGGTGTAGCACCCTGTGACGGGTATATTGTTGTGTACAAAGTACTCATAAAGAGAGCAGCCTACTTTTCCTGCTCCGATGAATCCTACTTTCATACATGTATCACCTGCTTTCTGCGGGTGATGTTCTATGTTGTATTGATTTGTCGGTATGATTTCTTTCGAGAATACCATCCAGTTGTTAACTATAGCACCCATGTTGTTAAATAGCAAGGGAAATTTTAATTTGAAAGGTAGTCGTGGGGATTGTATATGAGAAAAACGAAATAATCACATAGAGGATCCAGACCAGAAATTTTGCTCGCCGTTTTGAACGGTCGCTGATACGCGAACTTTCCTTCGGTAACTCGCGTTCAAAGGTACTGAAACCGGTAGTTTTTGACGCTCAAACAACCGACCAAGTTCGCTGCGAACCGTTCAAAACGACGGCAAAATTTCAATGGTTCTGAATCCCCTATGTGATTATTTCGTTTTTCTCATATACACGGACGGCTATTCAAATCACTACGGGTGTGTATGTTATACGGTGTGAGCTGATAATTTTGGATTTCGCAGACGGAAGGCTTTAGCCTTCCAAACTTTAGTTTGTCAAGTTACGAATAAATTTTTAGAACTTTTTTCAAAAAACTTGACAAATCGGTGTTCATAAATTTCATTCATCTTCCGTTAACGAATACAAAAATCATCAGCCAATACCGTTCTCCATACACATCGTGTGGTGATTTGAATAGTCTTCCGCTTTATGTGACAGAAATAAGATAAATATTTGTTCTTATCTTATTTCTGTCACATTAACACAAGCCTACCATTGCAAATCAAAATTTAACTAATATATCTTATATCTTCTCATCAATTCCTCTCTATACTCCACATTATCATATATTTTCTCTATCTCTTGCATTTTATTATTTGCCAATAATATCTTTACTAATTTTAATATTGCATTTTCTCCAATGCTTTTCCCTTGTATAATTCCCTTCTGTTCTACAGCATCTAATATTGTACACATAGTAACCTCTCCCTTCTTATTCTTCTTTAAATCTAATTGCAGAAATCTATCATCTTCTGCGAAGATTCTCATAAATTTCAGCATTTCGTCTACATGTTTTATTGGTTTATAATTTTCTATTGTTTTGTAATTTTGGAACAAATCTTCCTTTCCGCTTTCATGATTTATAACTTCTCTTAATTCTTTATCTTCCTTCCAGTGGTTATTCCCAAAATATAAAATCAGCGTTATTACTTTGCAAAATTCTTTTGTATCTTTCTTTAACATCTGCGAACGATAGCTTGCTCCATCATATGCAATTACACGCAATGGCATCTTTTTATCCTTCATTGTCTGATTCTCAATGCCGAATAATACTTTAAATCCCTTTTGATTATTCCATTCTTTTAAAGTATCTCGTTCTTCTTCATGTAGCATATCATCCGACGCTTTATATTGTGATCGTATATTCGTTGTCCGTAATTCCTCTGGTTTAACTACTTCTTCTCCTTGATAAACTAATACATTGATAATATCCGCAAATACGTCTGGGTAATCTTCTAGTAATTTTTCTACTTTATCTTTCTCTCCCATACCTGCCTCCTTGTTTGTAAATTAAATGTCATTGGATAATCTTATTGCAGAACTGCATATTTTGGAATTTCTCTGAATTGCTTTACAATTTTATAGAATTTCTTTGATTTTAATCTAGATTATTGATATTTATAGCTTACATCAATTTACAAATATTGGCAAGTATTTTTTACATTTTATTCCACATATTTTATTTGTTTTTAGTATACTATATTAATTCCACATTTTCAATACTTCTTTTTTTATCGCAACATACATCCTTCCGTCAGCCAATTCAATAATTATCAGCAAATACCGTTTAACATACATTCTCTGTGTAGTGGTTTGAATAGTGTTCCGTTGTATGGGATAGTCATAAGATAAGAACCAATATTTATAATAAGCCGGTGAGCAACGATTGGCATATTTTAAATATTGGTTCTTATCTTATGACTATCTCATACAACAGAATACTACTTAAAATCAAAATTTAAGACAGCAGCATCCTATCATTCGCAAATTCTCCGCCGCTTGCTTCTTCGAATTTCTGCAGCAGATCTGCCACCTTAAGCTTCTTCTTTTCTTCCCCTTTCACATCATAAATGATCTTTCCATCACTCATCATGATCAGGCGGTTTCCGATGTTGATCGCATCTTTCATATTATGTGTAACCATCATCGTTGTGAGATTATCTTTTGCTACGATCTTTTCTGTAATATCTAATACTTTCTTTGCAGTTTTCGGATCGAGTGCTGCTGTGTGTTCGTCTAGTAACAGCAGACTTGGTTTCTTCAGCGTTGCCATTAGTAATGTTAATGCCTGTCTCTGACCTCCGGATAATAATCCTACTTTGGATGTCATGCGGTCTTCTAGTCCTAAATCTAACATTTTTAATTTCTCGCGGAACATTTCTTTTTCTTTCTTGGTGATTCCCCAGCTTAGACCTCTTCTTTTTCCGCGGCGGTTTGCCATGGCCATGTTTTCTTCTATCTGCATGCCTGCTGCGGTTCCCATCATTGGGTCCTGGAAAACTCTACCAAGCATGTAGGCACGTTTGTATTCTGGCAAGTCTGAGATGTCTTTGCCGTCCAGAATGATCGTTCCCTGGTCGATTGGGTAGACTCCAGCTACCATGTTAAGGGTTGTGGATTTTCCGGCTCCGTTTCCTCCGATGATCGTTACGAAGTCTCCTGGATCTAAGTGGAGATTTACTCCGCTTAGTGCTTTCTTCTCGTTGATCGTTCCTTTGTTAAATGTTTTATGTACATTTTTAATCTCTAACATAACTTTGCCCCTCTTTCTATGCTGGTGTCCTGCGGTGTGAGTATTTTGTTTTGAGTGCAGGGATACCAAGTGCCAGTGCTACGATGATCGCTGTGAATAATTTCATGTCATCGGTGCTTAATCCTAAATGAAGTACTAATGAAATGATCATACGATATACGATTGCTCCCCCGATCAGAGATGCAAGGATATAGGCAAAGTTAAAGCGTTTTCCGAAGATAACTTCTCCGATTACGATGGATGCAAGACCAATTACGATAGATCCTGTTCCCATTTTGATATCTCCGTATCCTTGGTTCTGGGCTACTAAAGCTCCAGATACTGAGATCAATCCGTTGGAAATGACTAATCCTAAAACTTTGGATGTATCGGTATTGCCTCCTAAGGCACGTACCATAAATTCATTATTTCCTGTTGCTCTAAGTGCGCATCCGATTTCTGTTCCAAAGAACCAGTACAGGGCTGCGATCACGATAATTCCAATGATAACTCCAACCAATAATGTTGCAAGTGTCTGATCTACCCCTAAAAGGCTCATCATCTGTGTAAATGCTGTATCCTCTCCTAATAATGAAACGTTTGGACCTCCCATAACTCTGATATTAATGGACCATAGTGCGATCATTGTTAAGATACCTGCTAAAATTGCAGGAATCATAAGCTTGGTATGCAGCCATCCTGTGACAAGTCCTGCTAACATTCCTCCGACAAGTGCAAATAATAATGTTAAAAATGGATTGACTCCTTTTGTGATAAGGATCGCACTGATACATCCTCCGAGTGCAAAGGTTCCATCACAGGATAAATCTGCGATATCTAAGATTCTAAATGTAATATAAACTCCCAGTGCCATGATTCCCCATAATGTTCCTTGGGCTAATGCACTATAAAGATTTGTAACTAATGCCATTTTCTACCTCTTTTCTAAATACACAGAAGTGCCTTCCATAAAACTGGAAGACACTCCCTGATCTTCTTATAAATTTATATGTAAGAAAATCTTATTTATTATTCTTTATCTGTCTTTTTCTGTGTTGTTACCATCTTAGCTTCTTTTTTAAGTTTGTCTGGAATCTTGATTCCTAATGCTTTTGCTGTGTCTTTGTTGATGATCAAGTCAGCATTTTCCTGATATTCGATTGGCATGTCTTTTGGTTCGGATTTTCCTTCTAAGATCTTCACTGCCTGCTTGGCTGTCTGCTGTCCTAATTTGTAGTAGTTTACTCCATATGTTGCAAGTCCTCCACCTGTACACATTCCTTCTTCTCCTACGATCAATGGAATCTTAGCTTCGTTTGCTACCATAGATACTGTATTAATTCCTGCTGCGATCATGTTGTCTGTTGGTGAGTAGATTGCATCAACTTTTCCTTTTAAGGATTCTACAACCTGACGAATCTCGCTGGATTCTGATACTGTCGCATCAACTGTTGATAGTCCTAATTTCTTTGCTTCTTTCTTTGCAAGTCCTACCTGGAATTTGGAGTTTGACTCTGCGGAACAGTATAACATTGCAACTTTCTTTGCATTTGGAACAAGTTCTTTTAACAGGTTCATCTGTTTTGCTACTGGTGTGAGGTCTGATGTTCCAGATACATTTGTTCCTGGTTTGTCATTGGATTTTACCAGTTTGGCATCGGCTGGGTCTGTAACGGCTGTTACTAGAATTGGAATATCTTTGGATTCATTTGCCATTGCCTGTGCTGCTGGTGTTGCGATTGCTAATACAAGATCACATTTGTCTGTCACAAACTGTTTTGCGATCGTCTGGCAGTTTGACTGTTCGTTCTGTGCGTTCTTATATTCAATCTTGATCTTATCCCCGTCTTTATATCCGGCTTTCTCAAGTCCGTCTTTGAATCCTTTGTAAGATGCGTCTAATGCATCGTGTTCTACTAACTGAACGACTCCAATCTTCTTCTGATCTGAACTGTCTTTCTTGCTTGAGCATCCAGCCATTGTGGATAATGCTAATGCGGCAACCAGTCCTGTTGCCATGACTTTCTTTAATCTCATACTTTCTTTCCTCCTTATATCGTTCCCGACTGCGTTATTCGACTTTAAACCGTTAAACTTTAAAGCTTCAACGCTTTTATGTGCTAAATTATAACACTCTGGTTTTATATGGTCAAGATAAAATTATATCGTCATTTATACAATTTTATTATATATTTGCTTTATTCTATAGATTTTTTTTATAATTTTCATTTATACTTTCTATCTTTTATTCTCTTTCAGCAAAAAAAGAGATGAAAGATTCTCTAATAATCTTTCATCTCTTCTAAATTCATCAATATCTTCTACTGCTGTGCTTCTTCAGCTGCTTTCTTTGCATTCTCTTCTGCAACGGCACGATATCTTGTTGTCAGTGATTTGATCAGTTCTTTTAATTCATCTGTTAACTGTTCTTCTTTCACTCTCCACTCCCAGTTACCGCCAACCGTAGATGGTGTGTTGATTCTTGCTTCGTTTCCTAATCCAAGATAATCCTGAAGTGGAATGATCACCATATCACTGCGGCTCTCTAATGCAAGGGAGATCAAGTCTAAATGTACAGTTCCTGTTCTCTCGATCGTGCTGTATTTTAAATAATGCTCTAAGAACTTCTTGTCGTCTTCTGATAATGTCTCATACCATCCAACAACTGTGTCGTTATCATGTGTTCCTGTGTATACAACACTGTTTTCTTTGTATTTATGTGGAAGATAGATACTGTCATCATTTGCACCGAATGCAAATTCTAAAACATTCATTCCTGGGAATTCTGTATCATCTAATAATTTATGGACACTCTCTGTTAAGAATCCAAGATTCTCTGCAATAACTTTCTTGTCTCCAAGTTTTTCCTTCATTGCTTCAAAGAACTCTATTCCTGGTCCTTTTACCCATTCTCCATTGACTGCTGTCTCATCTCCGGCTGGAATCTCGAAATATTCATCAAATCCTCTGAAATGATCTAAACGTAATACATCGTATAACATAAAATTATGACGGAGTCTGTTCATCCACCATTCATATCCTGTCTTCTTGTGATATTCCCAATCATAGACTGGATTAGACCATACCTGTCCGTCTTCTGCATATGCATCTGGAGGACATCCACCGACAACGGTTGCCTTTCCTTCTTCATCGACTTTGAATAATTCTTTGTGATATGTAAATGCTGTTCCATCTAATGCCACATAGAATGGAAGATCTCCAACGATCTGGATTCCTTTGTCATTGGCATATTTCTTTAACTTAAGCCACTGTTTATGGAAATAGTATTGGCAGAAAGCAAAATAGCTCTCTGGCAGGTTACTCTTTCTCTGGCTCATGTACTCTGTATATTCTCCAAGCCAGTACTCATTGTCTTTGACAAATTTCTTATAATCTTCATCCGGATGGAATCTGAAATAAGCTTTTCTTAACAGTTTTCTGTGATTCTCTCTGACTTTCTCATAGTCAACTTTTCCCTGATTTTCTTCCTTAATCGATTCGAGTTCTTTTTTCTTAAGAAGTCCTTCTTCGAGTAATTGTTCTAAGTCGATGTAATATGCACTTCCTGCAAAACTTGAAAACGAAAGATAAGGAGAATTTCCTGCTCCGATTGTTCCTAACGGAAGGATCTGCCAGTAATTCTGGCCTGCTTCTTCTAAAAAATCTACAAATTCGTATGCTTCTTTTGAAAAGCATCCGATTCCATAATCTGATGGTAAACTAAATATTGGCAATAATATTCCACTTGTTTTCATTGAATGAATTCTCCTAAAATCTCCTAAATTTTTCTCATGATGCAATATAGTATATCACAAAACATACTCCTTGAACAGAAGTGCTATTGTACTTAATTTTATCCTATTGCCTGTTTATGGCTTATTTCTGGCTTTCTTCTGCGACTGCTTTGGCTACAGCTTTACATACTCTTTCATCGAATGCACCTGGAATAATATACTCTTCATTTAATTCATCATCACTGATGATGCTTGCAATTGCTCTTGCTGCTGCCATCTTCATCTCTTCTGTGATCTGTCCGGCTCTTGCATCTAAAGCTCCTCTGAAGATTCCAGGGAATACTAATACGTTGTTGATCTGGTTAGGGAAATCAGATCTTCCTGTTGCGATGACTCTTGCTCCACCTTTTTTGGCTTCGTCTGGCATGATCTCTGGTGTTGGGTTTGCCATTGCGAAAATGATCGCATCATCTGCCATAGTAGATACCATCTCAGCTGTCACGATATTTGGTGCGGAAACTCCGATAAATACGTCTTTATCTTTGATGATCTCTGTTAATGGTCCTCTCTGTTTGTCTTTGTTTGTGATCTCTGCCATATCTTTCTGTGCTGGATTCATCCAGTCTTCTCCTGGGCATAATGCACCTTTCTGGTCAACCAGGACAACATTTCCTGCTCCGAACTGTAATAACAATTTACAGATAGAAATTCCTGCAGATCCTGCTCCGTTGATCACGATATTGGCATCTTCCATCTTCTTTCCAACAAATTTTAAGGCATTTAATAATCCTGCTGCTACAACAATGGCTGTTCCGTGCTGGTCATCGTGGAAGACTGGGATATCCAATTCTTCTTTTAAACGTTTTTCAATCTCAAAGCATCTTGGTGCAGAAATATCTTCTAAGTTGATACCACCGAAACATGGTGCGATATTTTTGACTGTCTTAATGATCTCTTCTGTGTCTTTTGTATCAAGGCAGATTGGGAATGCATCGATATCTGCGAATTCTTTGAATAACAGAGCTTTTCCTTCCATAACAGGCATTGCTGCTTCTGGTCCGATATCTCCAAGTCCTAATACGGCTGTTCCGTCAGATACTACAGCAACTAAATTTCCTTTTGCTGTATAGCGGTATACTTCTTCTTTATTATCACGGATCTTACGACAAGGTTCTGCAACTCCTGGTGTGTAAGCTGTACTTAAGTCATCTCTTGTCTTTACTGTTACTTTAGAACGTACTGCGATCTTACCTTTGTTTTGTTCGTGCATTTCTAATGCCAGTTTGTTGTAATCCATTTTTGTATCTCCTTTATGATTCTTCAGATTTTGCTTCTTTAAACAGTATACCTTATTGAACAAAACGAGTCTAGTCTGAAGAGATAATCACAGAAAAAGGAGCAGAACTTTTACTCTGCTCCTTCTAAAATTTAAAATTGAGAAATTGTTTTCTTTATCTGTTTTGCAGTTAATCCAAATTCTTCCTGTAAAAATTCTGCCGTTCCCACTTGTCCAAATTTTTCTTTGACACCAATTCTTTTTACTGGAACCGGAATCCCATTTTCTGCAATCACTTCTGAAACCGCACTTCCAAGTCCACCATAAATTGAATGATTTTCAATCGTTACAATTTTACTTTTTTCTTTTGCTTCCTTAATCAATAAATTTTCATCCAATGGTTTTATCGTAAACATATCTATAACTTCTACAGAATGCCCTTCTTTTTCTAATTCTTCAGCACAATCCAATGCCTCAGAAACTAGTTGTCCAGCTGCAATAATTAATATATCTTTTCCTTCTTTTAAAATATTTCCCTGTCCAATCTTAAAAGAAGAACCCTTTTTATATACATTTCGTACAGCCTTTCGATTACTTCTTACATAATGGATTCCTGCCATTTTTGAAAACTCTTTGATGATCCATTCCATTTGTACATCATCTGCTGGATCACAGATAACTACTCCCGGAATTTCTCTTATCAATGCTACATCTTCCCATGCTGTATGAGTTCCACCATTGGATGCTACACTAAATCCTGGATCTGATCCATAAATATTGATCGTATTTCCTGCATACGCACCAGATAAAAATAACTGATCAAATACTCTTCTTGTCGCAAATGGTGCAAATGTATGTGTAAATGGTTTAAACCCTGTCAAGGATAATCCAGCTGCAACTCCCATCATATTGGCTTCTGCAATTCCACATTGAATAAAACGATCTGGATTTGTCTTTTTGATTTTGGTAAATCCACTTGCTCCACCCAAATCAGCTTCAAGAGCTGTTATTTTGTCATCATCCTTCATAAGTTCCTGCAATGTTTCAACAACGCAGTCTCTTAATTCTCTTCCTGTTTCCTGTCTGTTTTCTGCTAATTGAAACATTTTATCTGGCACCTCCCTTAATGACCTCATCTAACGCCTTGATCGCATCTTGATTAGCTTTCTTAATCTCATCATTATTAAATTTTACAGAATGGTTTGCATCCAACTGTTCGAAATATGGAACTCCGGCTCCTTTTATAGAATCAAGAACAATACATACCGCCTGATCTTTTACATTTTTGGCTCGATTGATTGCTTCATCAATTGCTTCCTCATCATTTCCTTTTACAGTCTGTGTATAAAATCCAAATGCCTTCATTTTATCTTCAATACTAAATGGATTCATTACTTCTTTTGTTGTGCCATCTAACTGTTTTTTGTTATCATCAATAATCACAATACAATGATTTAGTTTATAATGTGCAATATACTGAAATGCTTCCCAGCATTGACCTTCATTTAATTCTCCATCTCCAACGATCAGATATACATACTGGTCTGTTTTGTCCATTTTAAATCCCGTTGCAATTCCTGCTGCTGCAGATGTTCCCTGTCCAAGCGATCCAGTTGTCATATCTACTCCTGGTGTTTTCAATCGGTCCGGATGTGATGGAAGTTTTGTTCCGCCATCATTTAATGTAAATAGCCACTCCCTGTCAAAAAATCCTTTTTCTGCAAGTACACTATACCATGCTGGTCCTGAATGTCCTTTGGATAACACAACCATATCTCTTTCTTTCCAATCAGGATTTTTTGCATCATATCGAAGCTGCTTTCCATAAAGGACACTCATTAACTCTACAATTGATAAAGAACCTCCCATATGCCCATAACCACGTTTTTCTAACATTTCCAAAACGTCTTTACGAATCTTAGCGGATAAAAGCTTCAACTCCTTTAATTTATCTTTCTCCATATTCATAAATCCTTTTTATTTTTCAAACTCTGCTCTTAATTTGTTTTCTAATTCTGTTTTGTCCATAATATTATCTAAAATAACTACTCTTGGTAATTGTTTTACAAAATTCTCTAAGTCTTTTCCTACAACAAATAAATCTGCTGCCCCTTCTGCTGCATCTGATAACGAAGAATGTGTTACACTTACTCCTGATACTCCAATCTTTTGCAGCGTTTTTTCAACATTCATACGAACTAACATACTTGATCCAAGTCCTGAACCACAACAACACATAATTGATTTAATCATAATAAATACCTCCTAAAATCTAATCTTTATTTTTAAGCTTCTTTTTTCTTTGGCATAATAACGTTATAAATAATTGGCAGAAGGAATAATACTACGCATACTCCAAATAATCCTCCACCTTTTACAAACTGAGCGATATTTCCTAAAATAATTCCTGCAATAGAGAAATCTGCATCTGAGAATGTACAGTTTGCAAAGTTTAGAGATCCCATAACTGGCATACAAATTGCTGGAAGAAATGTGATCAGTAATCCATGCAGGAATGATCCTACAAGACATCCTTTTAATCCACCCTCTGCATTTGCAAAAACTCCTGCTGTTGCTCCACAGAAGAAATGAGGAATAACTCCTGGTAAGATAAGTGCTACTGGAATTAATGCTTTATTGATTCCTCCGAGAACAAATAATCCTACGATACCTCCTAAGAATGATACAAGGAATCCCATTAATACTGCGTTTGGTGCATATGGGAATACGACTGGGCAGTCGATGGCTGGTTTTGCATTTGGAACGATCTTCTCAGCAATACCACGGAATGCTGGAACGATTTCACCAATGATCAAGCGTACACCACTTAAGATAATATATACACCACCTGCAAAACTTAATCCTTTTGTAATAGCCCATACGAGCCAATGTGTTTCTGTTTCACCTTTAAAGAAAGCTGAAATTGTTGGATCACTCATTCCATCTCTCACAACAACTGCTACAAATGTTACAACAACAAAGAAGATTGTCATTGTTAAACCAATTGCTACTGTTGTATCACGTAGGAAAGAAATTCTTTGTGGAAAATTCACATCTTCTGTAGATTTACTCTTATCTTTAAATAATTTTCCGATCTGTGCTGAAAACCAATAACCAAATCCACCAAAATGTCCAAATCCAAGTTCATCTGTTCCTGTGATTTTTTCCATAGTAGGCTGGCAAAGTGCTGGTGAAATTACCATGATCAATCCAAGAATAAGTCCACCTGAAATCCATAACATTGGACCTGTTAGATTCCCAACATTTAAAATAATTGCTAACATTGCTGACATATATAATGTGTGATGTCCTGTTAAGAAAATGTAATGTAATCTTGAAAATCTTGCTAATACGATATTAGCGATCATTCCAATACACATAATATAAGCTGTATCACTTGCGAAATCAGCTAATCCTAATGATACGATTGCCTCATTATTTGGTACAACTCCCTGCATATTAAAAGCATAATTAAAAATCACACCAAAATCATTTAAAGACCCTGTCTGCAAAAAACTTGAACCTGCTGTCAGTACTAAGAATCCAACAATTGTTTTTACTGTTCCTTTTACAACATCTTCTACTGGTTTTTTCTGCAAAATTAAACCAAATAATGAAATCAGACCTACCAAAATCGCAGGTGTTGATAATATATTAATAATAAAACTCATCTTTTCTCCTCCTCATGTTTCTTCATATAATTTCTAAACTGCACCGACAAACAAATCATAAATTTCTTTTTCATTTGAAGCATCTAAAACTCTTTGTGTACTTTCTTTGCTTTCAAATAATTCTGACATTGCCTGTAGTACTTCCATATGCGACTCCGCATCTGTTGCCGCTAATGTGACAAGAATTCTTACATCATATCCATCTTCTTTAAATTTTACTGGTTCTTTTAATAATGTAATAGCAATCTGGCGTTTGATAACCCCTTGTTCTGTACTTCCATGAACCAATGCCACATTTTCACACAGCACATAATATGGTCCAAGTTTCTCTGTATTTTTTATAATCTCATCACTATATCTTGCTTCGCAATATCCTCCATCTACTAATGGTTTAACTGCTGTATAGATTGCTTCTTTCCAGTCTTTTACTCCTGGAAGAATTTTTATATTCTCCAGTTTCAACATGTCATATATCTGCTTCATTTTTCCTCCTGTAAAAGTTCATACAATACATTTTTAACATCCACAATCTCTTCCTGTTCCCATAGTTTTTCTTCATTCTTTTGTTCTGAAAAAATTGTCATAATATCATTTAATAAACGAATGTGTGACTTCTGATCCTGAGCTGATAACATTAAAATAATTTTTGCAAATCGCTGCTTACCGTCTAATGTTATAAATTCCACAGGCTTTTTAAAAACAGTCATTGATAAACCCATGCTTTGTGCTCCATCTTCAATTTCTGAATGTGCAAGAAATACCTGTTTTGTAATAAACATATAGGGACCATATTGGTCTGTCTTATGAATGATGCTGTCTATATAAGACTGTCTGATTGATTTATCTTCTAATAATGTCTCTCCTGAAACTTTTATTGCATCCTGCCATTTTAAGCTTTCTTTTACAATGCGTATATATGGATCTTCTAATATTTCATACAATCCTTTTTGAGGCTTTTTCTTATGTTCCACATATTGTTTCAAAGAATTTTTTGAAAATAGTTCAATCAATTCTTCTTTAAATTTTTGTAAATTATCATTTGTCATATATTTTGATGCAATATCTGTAATATTGGAAATACTGACATTATTTTCATGCCTATATTTCATACATCTTTGCAAAACTTTCATTCGATCATTATCTGTAAGAATCGGATGTACTAAGATCAGATCTTTTTCATTTTCAATCACAATCGTCGAAATCACCACATTATAATCGTGTGCTCTCTTATATTCTCTTAATGAACACACATCGACTACGTCTGCATCTGGGACAAGTGTCTGTATCTCACCCCATATCATATTTGCGGTACTGACTCCATTTGGACATACGATTAAAATCCTTAATCTTTTTTCTTTTTCCTGTCCTGCACTGATAAATGCACCAAAATGTAATGTTATATATGCAATTTCACCTTCTGGAATTGGAAATCCAATTTCTTTTTCCAAATATCTGCAGGTTCTTGCTGTAAGTTCAAAGAGATCTCCATATTCATTTTTTATATTGTCTAACATAGGATTGGCAAGCTGTACTCCATATCGATATCGATACATTGATGTCTTTAAATGAGCTGCCAATGCCTCTGTTAACTCTTTCTCCTTTGAGAATCCAACTCCTGCAATTCGTGAAAAAGCTTTTACAAGTATCCTGGAAAGCCGTTGTGATTCTTGTCCAGATTCTTCTTCCATAAAATCTACCGGTATACTCTGCATCCTTGATCCAAGTAAATGTAAAGTCAGATATAATTGTTCGCTTTCTTTTAAATCGGAAAATCTTCTGGATACCATTTCATACTCTTTCGTATCCATAATCTCCATTTTTTCTTTTTTTGAAAATTCAACAACATCTGTACGGTTATCAATGGTTGAAAAGAACACTGCAATGGTATATAACGTTCCTTGTACATATTGAACATCCAACGCGTTTTCAATATCTTTTAATC
>CAJMOO010000018.1 GCA_905215045.1 uncultured bacterium
TTGCCTGATTTTTGATGACTGGTTTACCAAACTGAACTCTTTCTTTGGCATATGCAATACCTTCATTGATACCACGCTGTGCGATACCTGTTGCAACACATCCCATCCAAGCTCTTGCCTGGTCTAATGTCTTCATTGCGATTGAGAATCCTCTTCCTTCTTCTCCAACTAAGTTTGCAGCTGGAATACGACAGTCTTCTAATACAACATCACATGTGTTTGATGTACGGATACCCATTTTATTTTCTTCATTACCTGTGCTTAATCCTGGTGTTCCAGCATCAACTAAGAACATAGAGATTCCTTTAACACCTTTTGTTTTATCTGTCATAGCTGTGATACAGTAGAAAGAAGCGATTCCTCCATTTGTAATGAAGCATTTTCTTCCATTTAATACCCACTCATCTCCGTCTTTGACAGCTGTTGTTGTTCCTGCACTAGCATCAGATCCTGCTCCTGGTTCTGTTAAACAGAAAGCTCCAAATCCACCATCAATGATCTTCTGGCATACATGTTTTTTCTGTTCTTCATTTCCTGCGATCAGGACTGGTTTTGTTCCTAATCCACTGGCTGAGATTGTTGTTGCAAATCCTGCATCTGCGATTGCCATTTCTTCGATCAGTGCTGCAACATCAACTCTTGATAATCCAGGTCCACCATATTCTTCTGGTACCTCTAATGAATGTAACTGCATTTCAATGGCTTTGTCATAAATTTCTTTTGGCCATTCTCCACTGATGTCATATGCTTTACACTGTTCTTTTACTTCATTTTCACAAAACTCGTGTACATCCTGTAATAAGTCTTTTGCTTCCTCTGAAATTAAATATGCCATCTTGATATCCTCCTAAAATAACCTTAAAAAAGCTTTGTATATGTTTTATGTTACTTGTTTATGTTTGATTAATCGTTTCCTATTAAAATTATAATTTGTAGCAGATCTTACCTGGATTTAAGATCATATTTGGATCAAAGACTTCTTTGACACCTTCCATGATCCTCATCTGAACTGGTCCGAGAGACTCTGCTAGGTAGTCCATCTTTCCATGTCCGATTCCATGTTCTCCAGAAATCATTCCACCGAATTCTGTTGCTTTTGCATATACTTTATCCATAAAGACTGCAACCTGTTTCTTAAATTCAGCTTCTTCCATATCATTACTACATGTATAGATATGCAAGTTACCATCTCCAGCATGTCCAAAACTCTTCACTCTGAAGTCTGCTTCTGCTTCTAATGATTTTGTATATGTTAAGAATTCTGCGATCTTGTTCGTTGGAACTACAACGTCACATTCATCTAACAGTACGGTATCTGCTTCAATCGCCTCAAGTAATGCTCCGCGGACAGCCCATGCATCTTTCTTTAAGGCTGGTGTATCAGCAACTAATACATCGATTGCTCCTGCTTCAACTACAACTTCTGCAGCCTGTTCCACAATATCTTCTAACTGTTCTTCGGAATTTCCATCAAATGTTGCAAGCAGATAAGCTCCAACTTCGATACCTTCCATTTCCTTTGGATAAACCTGTTTTCCAAGGAATTTCTCTGTATCCATAACAACTTCTTTTTCCATGAATTCCAAAGCCTGTGGTGCTAAATGATTCATAAAGAATTTAGGTACTGTTGCGATACAATCTTCCAGATTCTCATAAGGAATGATCAGGCTGATCACTGATTTTGGTGCTGGAATGACTTTTAATGTTAATTCTGTGATGATACCTAAGGTACCTTCAGAACCAATCATTAAGTTTAATAAGCTGTATCCTGAACTTGTCTTTGATACGGTAGCTCCTAATTTTACGATTTCACCGGTTGGAAGTACGACTGTCATGGCACGTACATAATCTCTTGTACATCCATATTTGACTGCTCTCATACCACCAGCATTGGTTGCTACGTTTCCACCGACGGTTGCGAATTTCTCACCTGGATCTGGTGGATATAATAATCCCTGTTTTTCTGCATCCTGAGCAAGGTCGTTTAAGAGAACTCCTGACTGAATCTTTACTACAAAGTTTTCTTTGTCGTATTCAAGAATCTTGTTCATCTTTGTAAGAGAGATCATAACACCGCCGCCGATACTTACGGCTCCTCCTACTAATCCTGTTCTTGCACCACTTGGTGTTACAGGAACCTTGTTTTCATTACAAAGTTTAACGACAGCTGCAACTTCTTCTGTTGATGTTGCTTCTACCAGAACTTCTGGTCTTGCTTTTCCGTAGATTGCCATCTCATCATGGGTGAAATCTTCATTGATCTCATCACCCACTAAGACACGTTTCGGAGCGATCTCTTTGAATTTCTCGATCATCTCTGGTGTCACCTTGTTATACTGATACTCACTCATTTGCTTTCCTCCTTATAGTTAATACCTTTTATATTCTGGAAAGAGTTTTACCTTTTTCCTAGATCAGTCTTAATCCGAAATAGCAGACAAGACCGTAGATGACTGCGAATAATACAAAATATTTGATAACCTTGGTTAGGATCTCACTTTCTTTTCCGACCGTTGCTGTTGCCGCTGTCGCTACTGCGATACTCTGTGGGGAAATGATCTTTCCTGCGGTACTTCCAACGGTATTGGCAGCTACCAGCCAGATCTGGTTGATATTTAACTCTGCTCCTGTACTTGCCTGTAATTTAGAGAACAGAACACTGCTTGATGTAGAACTTCCTGTTACGAATGTTCCAATAGATCCGATCAATGGTGCAACAAGTGGATAAAAGCTTCCTGTCACATGAACGATAAAATCTGCGATGGACTGTGTCATTCCGCTGTATCCCATGATCTTTGCAGTTGCAAGCACTGCCATGATCGTAATGATCGTCTTTAACATCTGTACGATCGTTTTCCCTAAAACTCCAAAGATTTCTCCGATCGGACATTTCTGGATGATTCCTCCGATAAATGCTGCGATCAGGATCAATACTCCTGGTGTTGCGACCCATGTAAATGTATATGGGGCTGCGCCTTCTCCTGTGTAGATCGGTACGCTTGATTTAATTGCTGATAATGGATCATGAATTGCTGGAACCAATGTGGATGTGATCAGTAAGAATACTAATACTAAAATAAATGGGCTCCATGCAACCAATGCATCTTTGACTGTCAATGATTCTTCACTTTCGTCTTCCTCAATCTCAACATCAAATTTACTTGATTTACCCTTAAGCATCACTTTCGCTAAAATGATCGTGACTGCCATACTGCATACAGATCCGATGACTGCTGGAAGTTCTGCTCCGATAAATTTTGCTGTCAGATACTGTGGAATTAAAAAGGAAACTCCAGACATCAATGTAATAAATAATATTTCTTTATAATCTCCAAGTCCTTTCGCTCCCTCATGTTTTCCTGTGATGAAAACAAGGAAGAAAGGAACTAAAATTACCATAATTGCTAATTGAAGTACCACATAAGATGCTGTCATATGAGGACTGAACCCTGTGACATTGGCTGCGGTAACGGTTGGGATTCCGATCGATCCAAATGCTACTGGTGTGGTATTGGCTACCAGACAGACCATTGCTGCAAAGATTGGATCAAATCCAAGTCCACAAAGGATCCCTGCAGGAATTGCTACGGCTGTTCCGAATCCTGCCATACCTTCCATAAATCCTCCAAATCCCCATGAGATGATCAGAACGAGGATTCGTTTATCCTTTGATACGGAAGTTAACATCTTTTTGATAAGTTCCATGTTTTTCGTATGTACGACCAAATTGTAAGTAAACACTGCTGCCACGATAACCAGACAGATTGGCCAGATTGCCATTGCAAATCCTTCTAACCCTCCTGTGAGGACATCAATAATTTTTTGCTTCCATAAAAAAAGTGCTTCAATGACTGTAATGATCAAAGCGATCGGACAGGCTACATGTCCTGCCATCTTTAATCCGCTTAATGCAATGATCAGCCAGATGATAGGAAGCATCGCTAATAAAAAGTGAATGAACATCTTAAGTTCTCTCCTTTCTTTTCAAATATGAGCGGGTTCCGATATCCTATTTTTCAGCGTATACGCGACGTAGTAAGATTGGTCCTACCAGTTACTATACTTATATGGTAGGACCAATCCGACAAAAAGTCAAGGGATTTTTTTTGCAAAACGATTTATTCTTTTTCTATTTTCTTTTCTTTTTTGTAGAAATTGCACAAAAAAAGCAGCATTTTCACAAACATATTATTTTCAATCCAACCATTTTAAGCCATTTGTATAAATGCTGTTTTTTATTTATTTGTTAATTTTTCATCAATTTCCACAAATTTCGTATTTCGAACTATTTTACGGAGTCTTTTTCTTTCGTTATACTATTTTGATATTGCTTCCATATGATCGTGGACAATATCACTGCAATATAGTCTGTCAATGCCTGCCCATATATGACTCCGTCAACCGCATTTAAAAGATACAATAACGGGATCAGCAAAACTTCATTGGCTAGTCCCATTTGTAAAAATGTAATAAACATATTTGCTTTGAATACAATTCCGATTGCTGCAACTGGTGCATTCCTATAGACTACGAGAGTCTAGTTTAATACGATGGTTGATACACTCATCAATATAGAAAAAATTGAAGATTAATTTTACTGTTTAATCTTACAAAACTGAAGAAAATATGTGTTATATTATCTATATACTTTATAAAACGCAAAAGAAATTATCACGAGGTGAATAAATAATCATGAAAGCTTACGAACGTTTACTAAATTACGTCAAAATTTTAACTCCAAGCAATGAAAACAGCCAAACTGTCCCTTCTTCTGATTGTCAGTTTAATCTTGCCAGGATCTTGGAAAAAGAAATGAATAAACTTGGTCTTACCGATGTCTATCTTGATGATAAATGCTATCTGTATGGTAAGCTACCTGCCACAAAGGGCTATGAAAACTGTCCTGCGATCGGATTTATTGCTCATATGGATACTGTTTCTGATTTCTGTGATCACCCGATCCACCCGATGCTTACGAAGAATTATAATGGAGAAGCTCTTCCTCTTGGAGATAGTGGTCTGGTTCTTGATCCGAAAGTTTTCCCTCATCTTTCTTCTCTCAAGGGTCGTACTTTGATCACATCGGATGGTACAACGATCCTTGGTGCAGATGATAAGGCTGGGATTGCTGAGATTCTTACGATGGTAGAACGTCTGGTCAGTAAACAGATTCCTCATGGTCCGATCAGCATTGCATTTACTCCAGATGAAGAAATTGGAAGTGGTGCTGAGTATTTTGATATCAAGCGGTTTGATGCTGATTTTGCTTATACTTTGGATGGCGATACCGAGGGTGAGATCCAGTTTGAAAATTTTAATGCCTGTAAAGTTGAGTTTGAAATCACTGGTTTTAATGTACATCCTGGTTCTTCGAAGGATACGATGATCAATGCCTCACTTGTAGCTATGGAGATCAACTCTTGTCTACCTTCTATGGAGACTCCTAGAAACACGGAAGATTATGAGGGATTCTATCATTTGATCGATATGAATGGTGATGTGAGTCATGCAACATTACATTACATTGTGAGAGATCATGATCGGGGGTTGTTTGAGGCGAAGAAACAGACATTACGTTTGATCGCGAAAAATATGAACGAAAAATGGGGTAATGGTTGCGTTACTTTAACCATTACGGATCAGTATCAAAATATGGCCGAGATTATTAAGGATTGTCCTCATTTGATCAAAAATGCAAAGAAGGCTTGTGAAAATGCTGGTGTGGCTCCATTGGTTCTGCCGATTCGCGGAGGTACAGATGGATGTCAGTTAAGTTTTCGAGGACTTCCTTGTCCGAATCTTGGAACTGGTGGACATGCTTATCATGGACCTTATGAACATATTAGCGTTGAAGGAATGGATATGTGTGTTGATATTGTTGTGGAATTGATTAAATTGTATACTGAAGGTTATTGATGTATAAATAGAGAAAGAACAATGTATTAGGGTCAGAAAAACGAATTTCATTGACGGCTTGACCCTAATACATTGTTCTTTCTCTATTTATACACTCAAATCTTTCAGTATACACTACTTACAGATAAGATACTTCATTCTTCACTTTTCACTTCTTTACGAAACTCTTCCTGCATCCATATGATACACTTCGTCTGCAATTCCCATCGTGGATTCTCTATGAGATACTAGTACCACGGTTCTTCCTTGACTTTCTTCCTTTAACGATTTTAGAATAATTCCTTCATTTAATGAATCCAAGTTACTTGTTGGTTCGTCTAGTAATAACATCGGGCTGTCGTGTAAGAAGGCTCTGGCGATTCCGATTCTTTGTTTTTCTCCACCAGACAGGGTGTCTCCGAGTTCTCCGACTTCGGTGTCGTAGCCATTTGGCAGGGACATGATCATGTCATGGATAGAGGCTTTTTGAGCGGCTTTTATGATTTCTTCTCTTGCTGCACCTGGTTTTCCGATCGCTATGTTGTTGGCGATGGAGTCGTGGAAGAGTTCGGTTTCCTGAGTTACGTAGGATTGTGTGTTTCTTAGTGTCTTAGTTGGGATTTCTTTCACGTTTTCTTCTGAAATCTTTATGTTTCCTTTGTTTACATCCCAGAAGCGCATCAGAAGTTTCAACAGTGTGGACTTTCCGCAGCCGCTTTTTCCACAGATTCCGATGACTTTTCCTTGTTTCATATTGATGTTGCAGTCTTTTAGGATGACTTCTTCATCATAGGCAAAGGTTACATCTTCTACGGATGCACCTTCAAAACTTATATCAGCTTCTCCTTCTGATTCTTCTACCATTGGTTCTTCTTCGAGTAAGGATAACACTCTTTCTCCACTTGCTAATGTCTGGTTTAAATTGTTTGACAGGCTTGACAATGCAGTTACTGGACCAAAAGAACCCATCATAGCGATCGTTGCAAGCAGCATAGCATCAAATGTAACATTTCCTGCCTGATATAAATGATACATTAAAAAGAACATTCCAAACGAACAACAAAGGATCACAAGGTCTGTGACAGCTCTTTGCATCGCTTCCATGCGATTCAGGTCTTTTTGCATTTTTCCTAATTCAATGGATTTTTCACTTATTTGTGCTTTTCTCTTTTTACCTTGTCCATACTGAATCGTTTCGTCTATTCCACGGAGAGATTCTAAGACAAAACTGTTCAGTTTTCCGAATCCGCTTCGGAATTCCATTCCTTTTTGTCCGCCTTTTTTTCCATTTCTTAATGGGATCACGCAGCCTACCAGAAGATAAGAACAGACTGCAAAGATTCCTGCATAGACATGAAATCTTCCGATAAATACGACCATGATCAATGAAGTTAAAATTGCGATCATGATTGGAGAGATCGTGTGTGCATAGAATACTTCTAATAATTCAATATCGGTTGTGATGATTGAAATCAGATTCCCCTTTTCCCTGCCGTCTAATTTAGCTGGGCAAAGCTTCCGAAGTACCGCAAATACCTGATGTCTGATGATCGCTAACAGTTTAAATGCAATAAAATGGTTACAATACTGTTCTGCATAATGGAGGATTCCACGCATCACTGCAAGAACCACCAAAATAATCAGATATTTCGTCACACGCTGCCCTTTCATAGCAAGAAGTACACCATATCCGGCTGTGATCGTCAGGAAAATGGCACACAGATACCCTAAGGTTCCAAGAAGCACTGCCGCTGTCATAATGTGTGCCAGTGGTTTTACAAGACCGATCATTTTCCCCATAATCTTTATGGAACTTCTTCTTTGTTTTGTTGTATTTTCCATCTTACACCACCTTCTTCTTTAAAGACTCATTCCATGACATATTTGCAGCATAAGATTCCAGTTCCTTCTGCTTATCAAATAAATGCTGGTATGCACCTTTTTTACGCATTAAATGTTCGTGTGTTCCCTCTTCTGCAACAATTCCGTCTTTCATCATATAAATGCAGTCAGAATCTACAACATTGGATAATCTGTGGGAAATAAACAAGATCATCTTTGTCTTTGATAATTCCCGAATGACATTCATGATCATTTCTTCACTTTCCATATCAATATTGGATGTCGCTTCGTCAAATATGTAGATCGGTGTATCAAACAGCAGCGCTCTTGCAAGTGCCAGACGCTGTCTTTGTCCACCAGAGAAGTTTCCCCCTTTCTCTAACAGAACGGTTTGAAGTCCATCCTGTTCTTTTAAGAATGCAAGAAGATTCACTTTCTCAAGTACATATTCTAACTCTTCTCTTGTGGCATCTGGTTTTGCCATACGGAGATTTTCTTCGACTGTTCCTGCAAATAAATAACTATTATGTGTGATCTTTGTCATATGTGCCATCAATTCTTCTTCCCGAATCTGTGAGATATCCACACCACCAACCTTGACACTTCCAGAATATCCACGATTTCTCGCTGTTAAAATGCCAGCCAGTGTACTCTTTCCACAGCCAGATTCACCAACAAAAGAAATAAAGCTGTTTGCAGGGAAGTTCATTGTGATTCCTTTTAAGATTTCACGATCTTTTTCATAAGCAAAATGAACATCATCAAGTGAAATCTCTAACTCTCCCTGTGGAAACTTGGATTCTCCGCTCTCTCCTTCTTCCAGATCAAGCAGTCCAAAAATCTTATCACTCGCTGCCATTCCATTCATCGCAATGTGGAAAAATGATCCTAACAATCTTAACGGAATAAAAAATTCTGAAGCCAACAATAAAATGATCAATGCTCCGCCAATCGTGATATTTCCAGCAATATACTGATGAATCGCTGTGATCATTCCGACAGCAGCGCCACCGTAGGCTATGATGTCCATGACACTGGTTGAATTTAACTGCATTGTCAAAACTTTCATTGTGATCTTACGAAAATTCTGCGCTTCCTCATCCATCTCGACCGCTTTCATTTCATCCGCCTGATAGATCTTTAATGTTGTCATTCCCTGAAGATTCTCAAGAAAACTGTCTCCTAGTGTTGTGTATAGTCCCCAGTATTTATTCAATAATTTCTTTGCGAGTTTCTGCACCGCAACGATTGAAATCGGAATCAATGGAACGCAGATCAGCAGTACCGCACTTGCCTTTAAACTGATAAAGGATAAAATGATAAATAATGTTACTGGTGCTAAGATGCTGTAAAACAACTGCGGAAGATATTTCCCAAAATAAATTTCAAGCTGCTCCACGCCTTCGGTACTCATCTGTACGACTTCTGATGTTGAAACATGTTCCCGATAAGAAGCCCCTAAACATAACAATTTCTCATAGATCTTTTCTCGTAAAATTCTTTTCACATCAACACTTGCTGCAAATGACGCCCTTGTTGCCATCTGATCACATAAGAAACGGATCGCTACTGCAACCACCAAAACCATAAATGTTGTAAGGATCACCTGATCACTCATCTGGTGCATCAAAATACAGTCCACCATTCTTCCAATGGAAAAGATCGCTGCGATCTGCCCTAATAATGCGATCCACTGCCACAGGACCATCTGTACAATATATTTTTTTGTATGGGAAAGTAATTTTACCAATCTTGTTTTAATCATATATTATTTCCTTTGCTTTCTCTTCTTTGACAGTTTCTACTTTCAATCCAAAATATAAGAAATGAAAAATCCACACGATCACAAGAACTACACGGCCGATCGGTACGTTGTTCATCATAATAAAACCGATTGCCATTAAGATCGTTACCATCGCAATGATGGATCTCTTTGTTTTCTTCGTCATTGCTTTCTCTTTTGCAAAGCTTTCCAAGTGTTTCTTGTAAAGACTTGTCCCTAAAAACCAATCGTGAAGTGTTTTTGAACCCTTTGCAAAGCAAAACACTGTTGCCATGTAAAATGGAACCGTCGGCAGAATTGGAAGTACAACCCCTATCGTCCCAAGCACCAGACATAAAATTCCAAGTGCCATCCACACATATCGGATCGGATTTTTTCTCATATTTTTCATCTCCTTTTCATTAATATTCTATACTGTCAGAACAAATTTCTGTCCATCGATATCTGCTACATTTAAATGAACATCGTAAAGTTCACTGATACTTTCAGTTGTGATCACATCCTTTGGATCTCCCTGTACCAACACTTTTCCGTCTTTTAATCCAATGACTTCATCAGAAAAATGAATGGCCTGATTGATCTCATGAAGTACCATCACGATCGTAATTCCGTATTCCCTGTTTAATTTCTTGACTAGTCGCAGAATATCCAACTGATAACGGATATCCAGATACGTCGTTGGCTCATCAAGAAATAAGATCTTCGTGTTCTGTGCCAGTGCCATTGCGATAAAGACTCGCTGTCTCTGGCCACCAGAAAGCTGACTTAACTCGCGGTTCCTGAATTCCTCAAGTCCTGTCACTTCGATCGCATGATCGATCAGTTTCTCATCTTCCTCACTTTTGCCGCCCATTAATTTCATATAAGGGGTACGACCATAAGAGATCAGTCGTTCCACGGTGATATCATCGGCCGCCTGATTATACTGATGAACGATCGATACTTTTCTTGCAAATTCATTTAACTTTAAATTCTTGATATTCTTTCCATGCAGAAAAACTTTTCCACGGTTTGGATTCAGATTCTTTGTCATTAGAGAAAACAGTGTTGATTTTCCACATCCATTGGCTCCCATGATCGTTGTGATCTTACCTTCTTTGATCATTAAGGAAATATCTTTTAGAATCTGATTGCTTCCATATGCAAAGGATAAGTCCCTGACTTCCATCGCTGGCTTCTCTTCTTGTAATCTTGCAAGGAGTTCTTCTTTATTTGCCATATCTTCCAGACCTCCTTAATAGTAAGATAAAGAACGGACCACCGACAACACTCATGATCACGGCAGCACTGACTTCATTTGGTGCTGCGATCGTACGTCCGATCGTGTCTGCCAGCAAAAATGTAAATGCCCCAAAAAATGCGGAAAACGGGATCAGCATCTTATGGTTGCTTCCGACTAAAATTCTTCCGATATGTGGAACGATTAATCCAAGGAAGCTGATCGCACCTGCAACGGCTGTGGAAATACTTGCAAGTAAGACTGCAACAAGTGAGATCACGATTCTTGTGACATTGACATTCACTCCCAAGCTTCTTGCGGTTTTATCTTCCAGAGATAACAGATTACATTCCTGTGTAAATAACATTGCAAGGAATAATCCTGCAACCACATATGGAAGCAATGTTGTGACATCATCCCATGTCTTCTGTGTGATATTCGCCTCAACGATTGCTGCCACACCAGTTCTGTCCCCGCCGGACATAGAATTTAAGGCACTGGATAACCCAGTAAATAAGCTGTTTACTGCCACACCAGTTAAGATAATTCTCATCGGACTTAAGCCACCCTTCCATGACAAACAATACACCATGAAAAATGCGACCACACCACCTGCAAATGCTGCGATCGGTGTGAAGAAATATAGTGTTGGTGCAAATGCCGTAATAATGACAGCGGTAAAACTTGCCCCGCTTGAGATACCGATAATTCCCGGATCTGCCAGTGGATTTTTCAATACCGCCTGGAATAACACACCAGAAACCGCAATGGCCGCTCCTGCTAACATTGAAATGATGATTCGTGGAAAACGCAGATCATAGATCGTTGCCACGTCTTTGTTATATTTGACAAACAGACCAGAAAGGAGCTCCCCAAATCCAACTTTCAGACTTCCGATATTAATAGAGGCAAAGAATAAAAGAATTAACAATATAATGACAACCCCAAAGGAAATCCATGCTCGCATCATTTTATTTTCCTGCCTCTCCTGATCGGCATTCCTCGAACTAACTGCTTCAAGGTCTGCTTTTTTTACCTTCTTGAAAAACATTTATTCTTTCACCTCCTGTGTTCCTTTTGTATTCTGATAAAAATCTTTTTCTAATTCACTTAATGCTTTCTTATATTTGAAGTTTGCACTCATTCCAAAGTATTCATATGTCAGGTCATAAACCCGTTTGTTCTTCACAGCATCAAAATGTTTCCAGATATCGTTAGTTTCAAAGTCTTCGTTAAACATTTTTGTCACCTGATCTGGAAGTGCATGTGCCGCACGGACGATGATATCTGGTTCTTTCTTCTTCATATCCTCAGTATTGACTGTTAAAAACTCCTGATCCGTATTCTGGTAAACATTTTCACCACCAGCAAGTTTGACCAGACTTCCAACATAGGAATTCTCTGTCGCAATGACATAACTTCCTGGAAGTCCCATCAGTACGAGAACTTTGGGATGTTTTTTATTTTTATTTCGTTTTGTATAACTTTTATAAAATGTTGTAAACTCTTTGGTCATCTTCTCGGCTTCCTGCTGCTTCCCAAAGATTTCCCCTAATTCCTGAACCGAACGGTACATTCCCTGCACACTTCTTAGATTTAAGAATGCATACTCCGTATTCTTCAGTTCTTCAAACTTTGGTTTTAAGTCAGTTTCCAGAGAAGAAGGAGCTAAGATCCAATCAGGATTTAAAGAAGATACGATTTCCATATCGGGACTCATGGCAAGTCCGACTTTCTTTACCTTTTTGTATCTTGATGGAATTTTGGAAACACTGCTCTTTGGTACACCGACAAGATCAAGATCCAGCTTGTCACAAATATCTGCAACAGCCGGAGATGTTGCGACGATCCTTGGATTGCCTGACAATGCTTTGACTTTCGCCTTTGCATTTAACACTGCTTGTTTTTCCTTTGGATCTGTGATCTCAAGCATAGTTTCCACGCTCTCTCCCTGACTGCTCTTTTTGCTGTCTTTTGGATGCTGGTTTACACAACCTGTCAGGAAACAAGAGGAAATTGCAAGCAACAGGATCAAAAAAATGCTCGGATATTTTCTTAATTTAGTTTTCATCGTTGTAAATCTCATCATATTCATCCTGATCACCACCCCATTTATCCCAGTTTTTGCGGTAATAGTAAACGATCGTCGCTGCCACTCCAAGTAAGACCAATCCTGAAAATGTCATAGAAACCGTTAAGATCAAAATCCATGTTCCCACAGACTTTTCAGAAGATGTTTTCTTCTTTGTGGTCGTCTTCGGTGCCGTAGATAAACTCAGTCCCTGGGCGTTGCTTAAGGAATCGTCACTGCTTTGTGTGTCAGCTCCTTGGGATGCGGTTGTTGTCTGCTGACTGGCTGTATTATTTGTGTCAGCTGTTGTCTGTGTCTGGTTATTGTTTGATGTCTGCGCATCAGAAGATGATGTTGTAACCATCAACGCTTTCATGCCTACGGAATTTCCTGTGGTGTAATTACCTGGATAGAAATAAAAAATGACATTTCTTCCCATTGGTTTTACGTACATGGAACAGCGGATGATGCTGTCTTGGGATGAAAGTTTGATCCTTAAATCTTTTGTTGTTCCATTATTATCTTTTCCTGTCGCTGTCTGTGTTACAGATTGTGTTTGAAATCTTGATTCTCCTCGTTTCTGCACGGAAAAACCCAGATTAGATGTATAATCTACAAGGCTTATACGAAATGTCAGATAATAATCTCCAGCGTCTGTTACCTCTAATAATCCTTTGGATGATATTGCTCCTTCGACCATTCCCTGCCCAGTTGCTTTCGATGAACTTCCTCCAGAATCTTCTACTTTTCCAGTCACGGGATGCTGATATGTTCTTGCAATCTGACAACTGTAGACATTTCCTGATGCTGCTTTTACATCTTTTGAAAGACCCCCAAAAGACAAGAGCGCCACTAGAATCAATATCCAGTTTTTTAATTGAACAATATGTTTTTTCATTTTTATAATCCCCTGCTCTTCACTTTATAAACTATACCTAGAATAGAAAGTAATACACTCATGATCGATGGTACTATGATCGGTGTTTCTTCCTCATTTTCCTGTAATGTCTGACTTCCACTGTTTGTTGATGTTGAAACCTGATCAGTATTAAAACTTTTTTCTTCCACAGCTGATTGTCCCTGTACATTGGATTGTGTTGTCTCTGGTAATTTTGAACTTTGAATCGTAACTTTCTCATGGCTTCCTGCTGAAGAAGTATTTGAAGAATTTGTTATCATTGTAGTACTGCTTTTTTCTGTATTTTTATCATTTGATACAAATTCCTTTGAATTTTTTACTGCCTTTATAGAATTAAGATCTAATTTCAGATATACCGCCTGTGTACCACTTCCCGGACTGATCGCATCCATAATCGGAACAAACACTTGTAATGGCACATATCCGTCATTTTTTGCTTTTGATATCAATGGAAATGTTACCTGGTCTGGGTAATCACTTCCATAAGAATCTCTGACTTTCTTTCCTTTTGTGTCTTTTTGATAAGAATCCACGGTTACATTTTTTAACGAACCTGTTGGTACCTTATATTGATCGATCTTATAAGTATTCGTAAAGTATTTGATCTTGCTTAAATAGCCGTAACTTGAACTAATATTCAATCCTTTAAAATCAAGTATTATATCATATTTTCCATTTTTGACTGTGAGTTTTATCTTGTGATTGATTGCTTCATTTGCCATGGACTCTGTCTTCTTATCTGTCTTTAACATCTTGCCAGAAATACTGTAAACCCCATCTTCTAATTTCTTTATATTTAGCTTTGATTTCCTTGTTGTAGTTTTCTTAACTTGGCTTTCCTTTGCTGTAGTTGTTGTTTGTTTGTCTTGCTGCGTTGTAACAGATGACTCAATTTTCGTCTCGTCACTCACCTTCTTTAATGTATTCCAGTCAAATTGAAATCTTGCATATTGAAGACCGCTCCCTTTGCTGATTGCTTCCATAACAGGTACATAAACCTGAACCCACATTTCTTCCTGTTGATAATTTACCGGAAAACTCATGTAATGTGGATACAATTTTCCTTTTACCTTAGAATCTGTCCCTGTCTTAGGATCATTATAGCTGTCATATGTATTTTCAAAATATGATTCTATATTTATTGGGATCGGTGTTTCATTTTCTGGTGCCTCAATCTTTCCAGATGTTGTCTTCCAATTTGGAAAATAAGACATCTGGGCAAGATATCCTGTAAAATCAAGCTTTCCTAATTTTGTACTCAGTGCCTTGCATTCTGTCCTTACTGTATAAGTTCCATTCTTTACGATCAATTGTATTGGCTGAATAATCCCTGCATTTCCCATAGAAGCCTGATCTGATGAGGCGCTTCTTAAGAAACTTTGCATGGTATAAGTTCCATCTTCTAATATATTTTTTTCATCCGCTGCTGCCTTATGATCTACAAATGCAAAACCGGCCAGACAGCATAATATAACGGAAATGACACAGCTGACAAAGCGAAAATATTGTGCTTTCTTCATGATTTTTTCTACTCTTTTATGGGGACTATAAAGCCCCTGTAGATTTACAGCGGCTTTATCATATGTTTCCTGTTACTTTTTAATTTTTACAGAAACTGCTTTTGAATATTTACTGTATGTTACTTTCTTTCCTGCTTTTTTAATTGCACGGACTTTATAATAATATGTCTTTTTCTTCTTCAGTTTCTTATTTTTAAATTTTGTTGTCGAAGCTTTTGTGATCGTCTTAACTGCTTTGTATTTACCATTCTTCTTTGTCGCACGATATACAACATATCCTGTTGCACCTTTGACTTTCTTCCATGTTACTGTTGCCGTTTTCTTGGAAGAATTCTTAACTTTCAGACCTGTGACTGCTGCTAACTTCACAGTCGTTGTCGTCTGTGTTGCAGTTAGCTTCTGGACTGTTGCAGCTGGCTTCTGAACTGTTGTTGATGGTTTTTGTTCCTCTTTCTTTGGTGCTTCTTCTGTTACATCTTCACTGCTAAAATCTTTATCATCTGCTGTTGTTTTAACGGCTGATGTAAAATCTAAGGAAAGATTCATTTTCTGAGTTCCCATTCCTGATGCAATACTGTCCATAATTGGTATAAATACCTGCATTGGTGCGATTCCTGTTTCTACAGCTTCATCTGTCAATGGGAATGTTACAAGATCAGGATAATTGCTTCCAAATTCATCGGATACAATGTCACCATTCGTGTTTTTCTGAACCTGATCAACTGTAACGTCTTTTTCTGTTCCATTTTCAATGTACTGAATCTTATTTAAGTATCCATGGAATGTCTGTCCACCGAATGGAATATTCATTGCCTTTAAGTTTAATGTGACATAATATTTTCCATCTTTTACTGTTAACTTTACTTTATGTGCGATCGCATCATTTGCCATTGATAGATCTTTTCCATTTGTTTTTAACATCTTTGCATCTACTTTGTAGATTCCATCAGAAAGCACTTCTTTGTCTTTCTTTTCTTTTAATGTATCCCAATATAATGTGATCACAGCATCTGTATCAAATTTTCCATGATCAAATGTAATTCCGCCATGTTCACCACTTAAATTACTCATTGCTGGTACATACATTTTAAAGTTTGCTTTGTAAGTTAATTCTGGTTTATCACCTGTTAATGGCATATTTACAGTTGTTACACTCTCACCATCTTTTGTCTCTTCGGATCCTTCTTTTGTCAGATCTGATCCATTATAATACCCATTAAAAGCTAATACATCCATTGCTTCTTTTGTAACCACTGGATATGATAATGTCATCTTTCCATTTTTATCAACCTTTAATGTTGCTGTTACTTTATTCTCAGAATTTGCTGCAGACAAGCTATGTTCTACTGTACTTGTCATGTTTTTCATCTGAATCTCATAAGTACCTTCTTCCACTGTTTCTGGTGCTGGTGCAAGAACTTCCTCTTTTGATGTTAATCCTAGAGATTCCATAACTGCATTTTTAATCGCGGAAGCACTTGTCGTTGCTCCAGACACTGTATCGACTTTGTCAAAGGAATTCTGATCTGTGATATCTAGACCTTGTATCTGGTCTTTGATTTTATTGATCGCTTTTGGAAGGTAGATATTTTCATTTTCTTCAGCATATTTTCCTTCGAAATTTTCTCCTTTAATCTGAAGATCTGTCACTTTTCCATCTTTGTATGTAACAGTTGTTTTAATATCGTATCCACCGAACTGCGCAATATGAATCGTATTTTCTTTTGTTCCATCTGATACGTTTTCATTTCCCTTAAGACTTGCATAATCAACCTTTAAAAATGCATCTGTTCCCATTCCCATTGGGCTGATCGTCATATGAAGATAGATACCATCGGTTGTCTTTACACTCTCTGAAATTGTAAATTTAATCTTTGTTGGATTACCAGCTTCATCTGTTTCCTCAACAGTCACATCTTTTGTTTCTGATTTTATATCATTTCCCTGATAAACTTTTAAATCCTTTGCTGCACCTGTCATTCCATAAAGATTTAATGCTTTTAATTCAACTTCTAAACTTGCTGTTCCATCTTCTGCTACTTCTAATGTTGCATTTTTACCTACAGCCCCGGCCGCCATTGAATTCTGTTCAACATTATCTGCTTTTTTTAACGACACTGGAACTGTATAAGAACCAGCTGACAAACTTATTTTGTTTGTTCCAAATGCATTAGACACTGTTGCCTTTACAATTGCTGGATGTGCTACATATATGGGTGTCGCTGTTCCAGCCATTGCAACAGCTAACAATAATGGCATGATTTTTTTCTTTATATGATATTTAGTTTTTCTCATAATCTCTCCTTCTCTTAATTTATAGGCATTATCGGTTAGTTTTAATTAACTCACTTCTTTTTTATCATGCATCAATATTCTCCGTCAACGAAAACAAGTTTTTCAAAATCGTTCATATCTGATATTTTAAATTTAAAATTTCTTAAAAAAACACGTGTTTCTGCCATTTATCAATAAAACACAAGGTGTTGCAGGCGTGCAACCCCTTGTGTTTTATTGATAATTCTTCTCATTTATTTTTTGATCAATATGCTTTTCTTTGAGGAGAATGCACCATATACTTTCTTACCTTTAACTGTACGATAAGCACGAACTTTGTAGTAATATTTTTTATTTTTCTTTAACTTTGTATTTGTGTAACTTACTTTTTTATTACCTTTTACTACCTTAACAAGCTTATATTTTCCGTTTTTCTTTGTTGCTCGATAAACTTGATATCCATCCGCATTCTTTACTTTCTTCCATGTAATACGCACCTTACGTTTTTTCAGATTTTGCAGATTGATCTTTGACACTTTCTTAAGAATATCTTTCACTGTTGTCGTTGATAATTTTTGTGTCGTTGTTGTATCCGATGGCTTTTGTTCAGTTGTTGCACTTGATGGTTTCTGTTCGGCTGTTGTATTTGATGGTTTTTTATCATCGTTTTTAGATACTGCTAATTCATTTGAATATACAGTAAAACGGTATTGTTTTGTTCCATTTAATGTCGCATTTAAGACTTTCTTTATTCTGTATGTTCCCAGATTTGATACACTAAAGTTTCCTTTTAATTCTTCTGCCTGATCAGTTTCTGTATCTTCTTTAATTGTCTCCCATGTACCATCTGCATTCTTTTTCTGAACTTCTGTAATAATATCCCAGTCATATTTTTCATCCATAACTTCTGCGATATTTTTATCTTTCCATCCGTTCTGCTCCAGCATATCTTTATAATCTTCAACCGTTTCTATTTCTCTGGCTTCGTCACTTGCTGTCTTATCAAACCAGAATGCAAGATCTAATACACTTAAATCCTGGCTCCAACTAATCTTCTGACCGTTATCTTCCTTTAGTTCCAGATTCATCGCATTCTTCTGTGGATAAAATTTATTGATTGCTGTGTCTGATTTTTTCATCACTGCCGGATCCACAACTTTGATATTATTTAATGTAAGATCAAGCTTGTGAAGTACTCCATCATAATCGTTTTCAAATGTTTCAGGAAATGCCTTCTCTGTAATATTGGAGATCTGATTATCATGGAAATCTACAGAATATAGTTTTTTATTCTTTGCAAATGTTCCATCTGGCACTTGAGCAATATAGTTCTTGTAGAAATTAACCTCCTCAAGATTTGACATCTTTGTAAAATCAATATTCGAAATGTCTTCTAATGCATTATTGAATGCACTGATCTTTCGCAATTTCTTTGTTGCTGCATTGATACAGTTTGGAAGTTTTACAAACTCGTTATTGGATAATTCAATAAAATTAATCGTATCTCCAGCATCATCTAAGAGATGATCTGGTAATGCATTTAATTCATTTCCTGAAATGGATAGCTGCTTTAGACTTGTATCTCCATCCAGTGCCCCAGCCTCTACAGACGTGATACTATTATTATCCAGTTCAAGATATACTAATTTATCCAATCCTGACAGTGTATCTTTCTTAATCTCCGTCAGATTATTTGCTCTTATATTGATCCAATTCAATTTTTTTGTATTTTTAAACGCATTTTCTGGAAGAGCTTTTATATGATTTGAATTCAAATCTACATACTCAAGATTTGTCATATTATCAAAAAATCCCTCTGGAATTTCTGTGATCTTATTTCCTGAAAGATCCAATTCTTTAATCTTATCTGATAAACCTTTTAACAGATCGATATTACTCAAATTCTTGTTTGATAAATCCAGACTTCCTTCGTCTCCATTAAATGCTGCTAATTCTTCCTGGGTAATTTCTCCATCATTGTTCGTATCAACTCCTGCTTCGATCAATGCATCAACCAGGGTCTGGTTCGCATCTTTTTTATCATATCCTTTCCATCCTTTTTCCAACGATGTGAATGTGATATCCGCTTTCATATATTTGTCATAGTTACCTTTATCAGATTCAGATCCCATAACGGATACTAAAGCTGCCGCTGTATGTATTTTGCTCAGATCTTTAATGCTCATTGTATATTCATATGCATCATAAGAACCATCACTATTTGCATCCCCATATGCTTCTTTTGTTGCTTGGGCAAACGTTCCATCTGTCTCTAATGTGAAGTCAAGTAAGTATTTCGCCATGGAGACATTTAACATGGATAATTTCATTTCTCCATCTTTTACTGTCAGTTTTGCTTTTCCTTCAAAATATCCACCTAAGGAAGAGGTTACCTCGCTTCCTTGTTTTGTTGCTTTAAGTGTAACTGTATATACACCATCTTCTGTTGGATTTAATGTTGGATCTTCTTTTTTAAACGTATCAATTGCTTCCCTTAATGCAGCAACTGCCTGATCGATCTGATCCTGAGTTGCAGATTCATTATTATATACATCTTCTGCTGTTTTGATCGCTTCCTGGAATGCATTCCATTTTTCATCAGATGCCGATTCTTTCGTATATGCTTTTGCTGCTGTGATCATATTATTTAACGCATTTTTATCGATCACTGCATCTCCTGATCCCAAATCTTCCTGTGAAACGAAAGTTACTGTTTTTGCTGTTTTGTCGACATTCACAATGATCTTTTTATCTTTGTAACCATTTGCTGAAACAATAATTGTGTTTTCGCCATCTTTGATCGATCCCATATATATACAAAGTCCATCAGAATATGTCATTGAATAATAATTATCTTTTCCTTCTTCATCATAAACTGGATATTCCTTGTCGTTCACTACAACTTTATTGATCTTACTGCAATAATCTGAAGAAGTAGATGCATATTTATCCATTTCGGTAAATTTAATATAATTTTCTGTTCCTGACCAGTTTTGTCCCCATTCTGCTTTTGTGATCGCAATTCCCGTTTTTAATCCAGTTTCTGTATCTGCTGCTTTTACCTGTACAATACCTGTTGGTAAGATTACTGTCTGTGGAACTGCCATTGCTAGTGCCATTGCTAGTGCTAGTGAATATGTTAGTACTCTTTTTCTCATCGTTTTCTCCTTTGTAGATTATTTTTTGAACTTAATTTTTTTGATCGTTGAAAATTTTCCGTATACTTTTTTACCAGATACTACTTTATAAGCACGTACTTTGTAATAATATGTTTTTCCTTTTTTCAGTTTTTTGTTAACATAGGTTACTTTTCCAGCTTTTTTCAATGTTGTGATCTTCTTAAACGATTTATTCTTCTTCGTTGATCTGTAAACTTCATATCCTGATGCATTTTTCTGCTTTTTCCAGCTTATTTTCACAGATCTCTTTGAAGATTTTTTTATTTTAAGCTTTACAACCCTTGAAGGTTTTGCTATTTGTATTTCTTTCTTCTTTATTGTTGTTATTTGCGAAGTTGGCGTTGTTGCTGTTGTTTTATCTTCCTTCTTGTCTTCTTTCTTATTTTCAATTGTTACTTCATTTGATTTTGCTTCAAATAAGAAATTTCTCATAGAACTCATGTAACCATAAACATCCTTTACAACTCGATACGTTCCATCTTCTGTAAACTTGAAAGAACCATCCATTTCGTCTGCTTTTCCCTCATTGATCCTTTGATCGATCGTTACAAATCTTCCATTTGTGTCTTTCTTTTGAATTTTGGTTACGATATCCCACTGATATGACAAATCTTTTAATGTCTTTGTAAAATCGCCTTCCGCATATCCTTGTTCTTTCAGATATTCTTTATATTCATCAACTGACTGAAGTTCTTTTTTCTTTGCATCATTTGTTTCTTCATACCAGAACATCAAATCCAACGCACTTAACTGCTGTGACCATTTCATCTCTTGATCACCGCTTTTCTCTAGTCTTAATTCCATTGCGGACTTCTGTGGATAAAATTTATTATATGACTGGCTTTTATTGATCAGCTTTTTATCTATGATCTGCATGTTATTGAATTTAAGGTCCAGTTTTCTTAGACTAACTCCATTTGGAAGAATATCTGGTGATACAGAGGTCAAATCATTATCAAACAAATCCAAACCATCAAGTTTTGTGTTTTTTGCAAATGCATTTTCTGGAATCTGTGTTATCTCATTATGCATAAGGTTTAATTCTGTCAATTCCGGAAGTTTTGAAAAATCAACTTTGCTGATATCTTTCATTCCATTATCCCATGCATGCAGTTCCGTCAATGAGGAACAATCCTCTACTGCTTTTGGAAGACTTTCCATATTATTTTCCTGTAAAAACAACATTTTTAATGATCCTGCCAATGGTTTGAGACTTCCATCTTCTAATGTTGTGAGATTATTTCCATATAAACTCAGCTGTTCTATTTTTTTCATACCTTCAAAGGCATTCTTATCAACTTTTGAAATCTTATTGTTTTCGAGGCCTAAGATTGTCAGCTGATCTAGTCCTTTGAATGTTCCATCTTCTAATGTTGTAATCTCGTTTCCATCCAATGCGATCCAGTTAAGCTTTGTATTATTTTTGAAGAATCCTTTTGGGATAGACGTAAGTTTATTATTTTCCATATAGAAATTTTCTAATTGTGGCATCATCATCAACAGATCTGATGGAAGCTCAGTTATGTTATTATAAGAAAGATCAAGGGTTGTCACAGACTCCGGAAGATACTTGAGCAATTCCAATCCTTCATTACTTAAATTGCAATTCTGTAATTCCATCTTGTCACCTTTGTATTGCTGAATTTCTTCTTTTGTGACAGTTCCATCATTATTCTTATCCAGTCCATAATCGATCAACGCCTGATTCAGTGCTTCTTTTCCTGTTGGTTTTTGATCTTGATCTTTGATGGCCTCAAAGCCTGTCCATCCTCTCTCGATCGACATATCTTCTATATCCGCTTTTGTATATTTTTCATAATTTCCTATATTGTCTCTGCTTCCTCCCATAGGTTCTGCCAATACTGCGATTTTTGTGATGTCTGACAATTTATTGATCTGAATCTTATACTCATACATATTATAAGTGCCCGCAGAATTTTTTTCTCCTACTGGAGTTTTTTCAGATGTTTTATAATTTCCTTCTGAATCTCCAAGTGTGATATCATACATCATATCTGCATATGTTGTACTAAGGATCTTTACCCATGTCTTTCCATCCTGAACAGTAACTTTAATCTTTGGATCAATAAAGCCGCTTAACATTGATTCCTCAGATGTTCCTTCTTTGTTGATCGTCATTGATAATGTATAAGCTCCATTCTCCGTCGGATCTTCCAGGATCATCTTTGCCTTTGCTTTTTTTTGTAAATGAATTCCTTTTGCAGCAACATTTTGTAATGTTGCTGGATTACTCGTTGCCAGAAGGATTGCTGAAAATGCAACTGCCAATCCTCTATATAACTTCTTTCTTCTCATTTCTTTTCCTTCCTGTTATTTGGTTTTTAATGTTTTCTTTATACTCCAATTTCCATAAATCTTTTTGTGATCGTTTGTTTTATATGCTCTGATCTGAATATAATATCGTTTCTTTGATTTTAATTTTTTGATCGTTTTACTTGCCGTTTTGGCATTTACTTTGATCCGTTTCGCCTTTTTCATATTGGCTTTTGTTGCATATCGTATTTCATATCCTGATACTTTGGATTGTTTTTTCCATGTTAATCTGATCTGTTTTTTTCCTGCTTTTAGTTTTTTTACAACGACTCTTGGCACGGCTATTTTTGTGTTCGTTGTTGAAGTATTTTGAATCACTGTTGTTGTGTCTGGTGTTGTTGCATTTTGCATTGCTGTTGTTGTATTTTCAACATTGTTTTTTATATCAGGATCTGATTTCTTATCTTCTTCTACCGTGATCACAATCGCATCACTGATATCTCTGTTAAAGTTGTTTGTTCCTGTTGCCACTGCGTATACTCTTGCTGTTCCAGGTCCAAGAATCGTCACTTCTCCATCCTTGCTTACCTTTACAACATCATTTTCATTTGCAATAAATTCAACTTTCCCATCTCCTGGTGCTTCAACATATGCTTCTAACTTAAAGTTTTTGTCTGAAACATATTTCTTATATGAGGTAACTGGAACTTTGATCTTTTGATAACCTTTATCAATCTTGATCGTTACTTTTTCTTCTGTTTCTTTATACTCTTTTGTCTCGGATGCTTTGATCACGATATTACATTTTCCACGTCCAACGATCGTTACTTTTCCATCTTTAACCGTAGCAATTTTCTCATTTGTTGTTTCATACGTGAGATTTCCGTTTCCTCTTGTTATTTTTGCGTCAATTGTAAATGATTTTCCTGAATCATTCATTGTTTTATTTATTTGTGCCGGGGCTGAGATTGCCTGGTATTCTTTTCCGTCTTTAGATTCTGCTGCTTCATTTGTGTTATATTTTTCCAAATGTACATATCCATATCCAAACTCTGTATCCTTTCCAGATTCCCCAAGATCTACTGCATTATCTTTAAACGCCGCATATACATCCCTTTGATTATAATCTGGATGTTTCATTTTGACATAAGCTGCTGCCGCTGCCATATGGGGTGTTGCCATAGAAGTCCCGCTTATCGTATTGGTTGATTCTTCTCCATTGATCCATGCACTATAGATATTTCTTCCTGGTGCAACAAAATCAAGTAGTTCTCCATTATTGGCAAAATCTGAACGAATCAGGTTACCTTTTGCATCTGGCTCAAATGATCCAACTGCGATCGTCCATGGACTGCTCGCTGGATAACTTTTAGAAGTATCTGTGTATTCATTTCCTGACGCAGCACATACTGTTGTATTTGCTTTAAATGCCCTTGCAAACGCTTCATCCATTAGAGTTATCTGATCATTTTCAAATCCTGACATTATTTCAAATCCAAGACTCATATTAATAATATCTGCTTTATGTTCTACTGCATAATCCACCGCATTTGTGATCGTTGCATAGGATGCTGTACCAAGAGCACTAAATACTCGAATTGCCATGACTTGTACTTCTTCTGGTGTTGCCTGCGTAATGATCCCTGCGACATGACTTCCATGTCCTTGTTTTGTATCACTATATGCTGGCTTCGTTTTATCATCTTCATTTCCTTCATCCAACGCAAGATTTATACTGTTTTCTCGATCTAGCCTGTTCTTAAACCATTGATGATCCACATTAATTCCACTGTCGATCACGGCAACTTTGGCACTTTTATTTTTCCAACTGTCTTTTTCTTCCTTAAGTTGATCCATTCCCATTTTTTTAATTCCATCGTATGCCGCCACTTCATCTGATCCATTATCTTTTGCTGCTTCTTTTAGTGTGATTGGTATATCTTGAAATATTGTTGTTCCTGGAAGATCCTTTTTTAACTTCTCACATGCATTCTTTGCCTCTTCTGCAGAGTCATAAAACAAAATCTGGTAATTTCCCACTGTGTAGTAGTACACACTGTTAGCACCATAAGTATTTTCAATCTCATCTCTTGTTTTTACGATCAATTTTTGTTTAATCGTTTCATTGACCTGAGATTGAGTTATTTTTCCTTTCATTCTGGCTGTATTATTATTTGCTTTTTCTCTCATAACTGCAGCCATCTGTTCTGGCGTATTTACTTGTTTTGCATTATTATTTGTCTGTGATGCTTTTATGTTTTTTCCAAATGGAATAATTGAAAATACCAAAATCGCGCAGATTAATAATGCTAAAAAACGATTTTTCATAAGTTTCTCTTTTCCTCCCTTGTTGTAATCAATTTATAATATTTTTAAAGTTAGTTTTGACTAATATTTACCATAACTATTATTTTCATGTCAATCACAACAAATTTTTCAAAGAGAACAAAAAAAGAAAGTGAAAAATTCACAAAATTTTCACTTTCTTGATATTTACGTTCTTTTTTTAATTTTTCTGAAGTTGCATTGATGCAACAAAATTATTGTTAATAAGAGTTTTTCTCATTTTATTTTTTTGATACAGACAAAAAATCTGAATTTTTATCTGTTATTTTTCCATTGTAGATAAAAAAGAAAAAGAACCCAAGATCGCACTCTTAGATTCTTTTTCTTTTTGTTAGCTATTATTTTACACTCACCGAAGGTTCATGTTCTGTTTTATTTTTACCATATTGTATTCTTATGTTCAACCAAAAGATGTTTTACTATTTCTCTTTAAAAATGACAATATCTTTCCGATACATCATATTCATTTCGTCCATCTTGTTGCATCACTGCAACATATGGTCAGTAATTGATAATGATTCTCAATTGCTTTCTTGCTTCATTCCTAGGTGTTGATGTAAAGCAGCTTTCAGCCTTATTATTCCTTATTATTCCATTTATATCCATTCCACAGATTCTATTCTATTAGTAGCTACATTTTCATCATCATTTATTATATAATTTTGTTATGAATAATATAGAAAGGACTCTATCATATGAACTCTGAAAATTATGGTACTCATATCAAACATATCCGTCAAAAAATGGGTTTAACACAAAATCAAGTTGCTGAAGCTCTTGGTGTAACGCCTGGTTATATCAGCAATGTAGAAAATAACCGTACTGCTATGTCTCTGCGTATTTTAACATATTATGCGAAGCTTTGTGGCTGCTCTCTGGATTCTCTTGTCGGTACGCTTGATCCGGAGTATTCAGAAACTGCGCTTGATCGTGAACTTTATAATGCGATCATGCAGCTTGATGTGGATACGAAAGAAAAACTGTTAAAAACTATAGAATTATGGGAATTTTAATTTTTAATTAAAATTCCCATAATTCATATTTCTATAATTTTACGATCAACGTGGCCATACTCTCTGGCATTCTCTTCTCCCCAACGCTGCTTGTCATAAACAGTTGGATCTGCCCGGTGATTTCTGTTTCTGACAATTGCTCAAACTCAAAATCTTCAAATGGAATCTGTATTTTCTTATCTTGGATCGGAAGATCTGTTAAAACGTCTTTGCTGCTTCTACATTTGACTGTCTGAATATGTCCAGACAGCATCGCTCCACCTTTTGTCATTGCTTTCATTTCTCTGACGGCTAGTTCTAAATAGTTTTTATCCCCCTTTAAATGCAGATATGCTGGTTTTTCAAATCCTTGGTCTGCCATAGAGAGACTTTGCCAGTCTTTTCCTTGTCGATAAATGGAAAATGCGACTTGATATATGCCTTTTTTTAGACTGCTGCATAATTGTTCGTAAGTCATCTTAGTAATTTCTTTACTTTCATTTTTCCCGATACTTTCATACTTTAGATGCATTTTCTCTTTCTGGCATAATTTCTGAATCGTATCGATATCTGCTGTATCAAACATTCCATTAACTGCCTGTCTTTGTTGTTGTTCGTTAATTCCAATAGATGCAAAGTAATGGTAAAGATCTGCTTCGATCATTTTATAATATTCTAAGAATTCTTTTCCTTTTCTGGTAAATTCCTTATCTTCCAGGAATCCTTCTTCTCGGTATCTTTTGAAGCATCGGGAGATTGTTGATCTGTTTACCTGCATCTTTCTTCCGATCTCTGCTTCGTTGTATCCTTTTCCTTCCTCAATCTGTATCTCTAATGCTTTTAAGCATTGTAACTGAAACATATTCGGTTTATAATTTTCCATTATTTTATCACACATTACCAAACTCCTAAATTAATGATACGGTTAAAATACGAACCGATTCTTCTTTAATCTCTTCTTCATGATGATCACACACTACTATTTCTACAATTCCTTCGGATAATTTGTCGTTTCTTCGAATCGTACAGTCCAATGCCTCTGTCAAAATTCCAAATTTTCCATTTTCTTTTTTTGCATACATCCAATGATTTCCATAACAGTAGCGAATTTCTTTTTTCAGCAGATCTGAATCTATCGGTTTTAAATACAAGTAACTTTCTGTGCTGATCGCTACTTCCGCTCGTTTCTCAAACTGCTTGTATTCTTTCGAAAGAATTCTTGGATGTGATGTTCCTTTTTCAAAAAATGCGATCGGCATGATCCTCTTTCCTTCTGGAAACATCAGATTTAAATCATTTCCTCTAGTCATATATGAATATGTATGACGGTTTTCCATAAACATACGGATTCCAGTTAAAATGCGTTCATCCAAAACATGTTCGATCGCACATGCATTTTCTTTTGCAATACTTCCATCAACACCAGAAACCAAACGTAGAAATTCTGTAAGACATCGTTTTCTTTCCAGACACTGCTGCCCTTTGGATAATCCCATCGGCGTTAAGAACATTCTTCTTCCTTCGTCCTTTAACAGATACCCTTCTTCTAACAATCCATCTGTGACTCTGGTAACTCTTGATAACGGCACTTCAAGTTCCCTGGATAAGTCGGATTTTACAATCTGATTCTCTTTTCGCTTCATTTCATACATAAGACTTAGATAATCTTCTTTTTCCTGTTTTGATATCTCTTTTGACATATATTGTTCCTCTTCTCATCATTCTATACAAAAATGATAAAAGGAATGTTGCACGAATGCAACATTCCTCAGACTGTAGACAAAGTCCCGGTATTTGCCGGGACTTTCAGACTGTAGACAAAG
>CAJMOO010000019.1 GCA_905215045.1 uncultured bacterium
ACCGTTCAAAACGGCGAGCAAAATTTCTGGTCTGGATCTGCTATGCTATTATTTCATTTTTCTCATATACAATGAACGACTATCCAAATTAAAATTTACCTTGGTGTCAATTCCAAATACATATTCTTATACTGCCATGCACTCGTCTCCCAAGATACATCTTTATTCATATCGCGAACGACCATATCATCCCAGTTTGCTCTATTCTCAAAGTAGCAAGTCTTGGCTCTATTGATCGTATCATAAAGAAGTCCGCTTTCATATCGGTCAAATGTAAATCCATTTCCTGTATTATCAAACATGTTATAAGGCTGAACTGTATCTCTAAGTCCTCCTGTTTCTCTGACTATTGGAATCGCACCGTATCTCATAGCGATCAGCTGTGTCAGTCCACATGGTTCGAATCTTGATGGAACTAAGAGTGCATCACATCCTGAATAAATATTGTGAGCAACATTTTCATCATAAGCAATATAGGCACAGAAACTTCCTTTATATTGATTCTCATAAGAACGGAAAGCATCTTCATACCAAGAATCACCCGTACCAAGGACAACTACCTGTGTATTTCCATCCATCACACCTGGAATTACGTCATTGACCAAATCTAATCCTTTTTGATTTGTAAGACGGGAAATCAGTCCGATCACCATCTTATGTTCATCGACCTCTAATCCTAAAGATTCCTGCAATGCTTTCTTATTCTTCTTTTTATTTTCGATTGCTGTCTTCGCATCGTAATTTGCTTTTAACAGCTTGTCTGTAGATGGATTCCAAATGTTAACATCAATACCATTTACAATTCCTCTAATCTTATTTTGATGGTATCTTAAATGCTCTGCAAGACCCTCTCCATATTCTTCTGTCTGAATCTCTCCGGCATAGGTATTACTTACGGTTGTAATTCTATTACAGTAGGTGATTCCACCTTTTAGCATATTCGCATCCAGCCAGTTCTGTGTCAGGCAGTCTTTATTGAATACATAATCTGGAAGTCCTGACCAGTATTGGATCATTTTTCTGTCATAGATACCTTGGAATTTTAAATTATGTATCGTAAGTACTGCACTTGCACGTCCTACGTTTGTATCTTTAAAGAATGTTCTCAGGTAAAGTGGTACGAGTGCTGCCTGCCAGTCGTGGCAATGTACTACATCAGGAACCCAATCCAGATAATTCAGTGCCGCCAATGCTGCCTTGGAAAAATAGCAGAACTTTGGAATATCGTCGATTAGATTCGTATATGGATTACCCCAAGAGAAGAATTCTTCATTATCAATAAAATCATACACAACACCGTCTTCCTGATATTCCATAATACCGACATAATATTGTCTTCCGTCGGAGCAGAGATCCATATAAAAAGATCCTTTATACTCCATCTTTTCTTGGTATTCCCAAGGAATACATTTGTATCTTGGAAGAATGACTTTCACATCTACATTTAATTTTGCAAGGCTCTTTGGAAGTGCAGACATAACATCTCCAAGTCCTCCTGTTTTCACAAATGGATAGCATTCTGAGCCAATGAAAACGACACTTCTTCTTGGTCCAAGATCTGCATATTCCTTTGGCTGTTCCTGCTCTACAGGTGCTTCTTCTTTAACAACTGCTTCTTGCTTAGCTGAAACAGTTTCTTTTTTTGTAGTGGAGGCAGCTGTCTTTTTCTTAGCTGTCTTTTCTACTGTTGAAGCAGCAACTTTTTTCTCTTCTGTCTCTTTTACTACTGGAGCAACTGCTTTTTTCTCTTCTGTCTCTTTTACTACTGGAGCAACTGCTTTTTTCTCCTCTGTCTTCTTTGCTGCTGGAGCAGCTACAGTTTTTTCATCCGTATTCTCTACTGTTGAAACAACAGCTTTTTCTGTATCCGTATTCTTTGCTGTTGAAACAGCAGCTTTTTTCGTTCTAGTTTTTGCATTCGCTTTTGTCTTACTTCTTGTTCTGGTTTTTCTGCTCATATTGGCCTCCCATCTGCAACATAAGTCCTGCACTTTGTAATAAATTTGATGATATTCTCATCTATATTTTTATTATATCACAAAAATAACGGCACTGTATATCACTTTAGTAATATACAATACCGTTATTAAAAACATTATTTATCGAACGATCATCTTTGTTACTAATTGTGCAACCGGGCAGAGCACTCCTGCAAAATTTTCTGATATTCCAGCCTTCTCACTTAGTCCTGCCAAAGCAATTAATACTACTGGAGATGCTATACATAATGAAACGCCAAAAGCTACGATTGGTACTGTCTTCTTTCTATGACTGATAAAGTCATTTGCTTCTTCCATTGTAACTTTTCTTACGTTCTTTGCATTTTCTGTCGTTTCAAAGTCTGTTATATTCTGTGTCGTTTCTATTTCATCTTTTAATAAATAATCTGTTGTGACTCCAAAAATCTCTGCCAACTTTAAAACCCTGTTTAGATCCGGCACTGACTGGGCACTTTCCCATTTTGAAACGGACTGTCTTGAAACTGATAATTTCTCTGCCAGTTCTTCCTGACTCCAGCCATTTTTCTTTCTCTGCTCTGCTATTTTCTCTGCTAAAATCATATTTTCTTTCCTTTCTGTTCGAACATCTTGATTTTACCATAACTGGCTGGTTACAAGCTATATAGCCGTCTTGGAAATTTGTCAACTGGTGGTTGCAACCATGAATATTGGACTATTTTCTATAATAAATGCAGGCAATTGCATTGAATACTGACCTGCTGCATATTATAATAATTTATATAGGATTACAAGTGTATGTTAGCACAAGCTAACTTATGACATAAGTAGAGAGGAGATGTCCCCATGTTTTTTAAGAAATTAACCAAATATGAACCTGCAAAACGTTTCAATATCCGTGATCATGGTTTCCATGGAAGTTATTACAAACCAAAACAAGATCTCTTTCCCGGAAAAGTCATGGTCATATTTGGTGGTTCTGCCGGCAGTTTTACACTTACCGAAATGACTGCGGAAAAATTCTATGAAGCCGGGATGAATGTAATGGCAGTTGCTTATCGTGATGTGGAGGGTGCTCCTTCCACACTTTCTGGTATTCCAGTAGAACTAATTGCAAATGCTGTATATTGGTGTAAAGAAAATGTGGCAGAAAAAATTGGTATCTGGGGAATTTCTCTAGGTGGTCAGCTTGCATTGTTTCTTGGAAGTTTATATAACGATCTGATTTCTTGTGTTGTTGCTATCAATCCGATGCATTTCTTGCAACAGGGAATGTCGTCTTTTAAGAAAATGGTATTTGAAGACTGCTCCTGCTTTACTTTTGAAGGGAAGGATCTGTTTTACTGCTCAGTGCAGGAATGGACTGTCTGCTTCCTTCTGAATTGATCTGCCAAACGATAGAAAACCGTTTGATCAAAAATCAATTTTCTTATCCACTGGAACATCATAATTATGAAATTGCCAGTCACTATCTGCTTCCAATCAAACCAATGACTGCAAAAATGTTTCGGGTAGAGCGCAAGCAATCTGCTGAATGTGATCGTAACAGAGAGGTTGCATGGCAAGACACCTTACATTTTTTAAAAGAAAAATGGTAATTAAAAAAGCCCTTTATTTGAGGGCTTTTTATAATCGTATTTCTATTATCTAGGCGAATTCCACATAACTGCCTTTGCTTTGTCTAAGTCTTTTCTCGCTACGAAAATTTCATACTGTATAGACTGTGCCGCAGGATTGCCCACACTTCCGAAGTTTCCACGAAGTGTTCCAGTTCCTGCCCATTCTCCTAAATGATTGTATGTTTTGTATTTGTACTTAATCCTTTCCCGATCCAAGATGTCCCTGATCGCATTAAATTGCACCATATCTGTTCCGATCCATAAGCTTTCTGAATTAAATATTGTAAGCATACTTCTCTCCCTTCTTGCAAATTCCAAATTTGTTTAACTGGATCTGCAGCCCTCTTGTGAAAAATTTCATTCCTATTCTTCCTGCTGCTCATAATCAATGATAATCTTCTTACAATCCTCACATCTATAAGCAACACTTTCGTATTCCAATGGTTGATCTGCAAACCATGCTGAATCAATTGCTAATACCCTCTTTTTTCTGTTCCATCCAAGACCATGCCTTGACTGGATATATCCTTTTTCCATTTCTTTGTTACAATATGGACACTTCATCGGCACCCCTCCTTTTGTAGCATGTCAAAGTTTCTTTTAATCTTTCGATTAATTACTTATATTTTACCACAAATTCCTTCTTATTAGTTTATTTTTTCCCATAAATAATCCCCATTCCACTGATCATCCATGGTGTTGTTACAAATCCCGGAATAAAGTCTAACTTCTTTTCCAAATTTCCTATGTAATGAACTTCTGAAATGCCTTCTTCTTTTAAAATCTTAACAAATTTCTCCATATCTCCATATAATGCTTTCTGTGAAAACATATCCTGAAAAGAAAATACACCGCCTTTTTTCACAACTCTCAGTGCTTCTTTTACAACATCCCGTTTATCTTTTGCTGTCCGTACCTCGTGAAATACAAAATTGCTCACTGCTGCATCAAATGTCTCATCTGGAAAATCCAGTTTTGCTGCATCTCCTTTTTGAAAAGAGATATGGTCTGCAACGCCTTCAATCTTTGCATTTTTCTCACACTGCTCTTTTGCATAATTCCATTCCACACCCCAATAATCCATCGCTGTGATCCGTGCTTTTGGAAATGCTTTGGCACAACGAACAGTAAGTGCTGCTGCTCCGCATCCGATGTCTAGAAGTTTCCCTTCGCCATCCCAGTCAAGATGTTTTACCAGATGCTCATGAACCCCTGCCATCATATTCCCTTTTCCAAATGCAAATGTCTCATGGCAGATCAACATATAAACTGCCATTACCATAGTTAAAATACATAAAACTCCCACTGCAATTGCAATAACAGTTTTGCCTAAAAGTACTTGTACAGCCACCGCAATGATGCCCAAAATAATTGCTGCTCCAAACAACATATACAAAGCCTTTTCTGGCACCCAGTTTCCATAATTTGCTTTTTCTTTCATCTTTCTTTCCTCCTATATAAAAATATATGTACATAACTAATCCGTACAAATAACTGTATCCAACATCTTAGCAAAACCTTCTGGATCAAGAATCTGCATCTGCATATGATTCTCATTTTGAAATACCGGAAAATGACTGTGCGGATATGCATTCTTTACAGCATCCCGGTATTTATAATGTTCCTCGATGCTTCCAAATTCAAAGAAAATGGTTCTTTGAATCTCTTCTGATAACTTTGGAAATTCTTTATCTTCCAAGCTGTCCATCATCTGTCGATATAGATTTTTATACCGAAGGTTTTTCCCTGCTTCAATAAAATATGGTTTTATACTTTCTTCACTGCACCACATAATTTTGCTCAAAGTCGCTCCTTTGCTCCAATAAAGGCTCTTGATCGCCAGATACAAAAAAGGAACCATGATCTTCCTTGTCAATCTAGAAATTTGTGCAAATTGACCACCATCAAAAAAAGTATGCTCAATTGGGATTTTCGTCTGCGAAAGAAATGTAAGTCCTAAATCCGCTCCGATCGATGAAGCAACAACAAGCGTTATTTTTTCTATTCCTTGCTTCTGAAGATACTCTTCTATCTGATGAATTTCATCTTGTTTACTTTGATATTTTTGATTCTGGCAATAAACCGTCGATGTCGGCATCACACAGAAATATTTATCTTTTAAATAATCTGCTACTCTGTAGCTGCTTTCTCCGATTACCCCCATTGCATGGAAAAATAATATGACTGGTTTTTTCTTGTTTCCCATCGTTTGAAACTTCATTTTCATATTCCTCCTCATAAGAAAATATGTTTCATACTAGAAAAAGTCTACCGTTTATTCTACAGTAGACTTGTCTGGTTTTTCTTATTTACTTATTTTCCACCGAATATTGGAATTTTTATAAGTCCCGTATAATCTTTATGAAACAAGCTGATATCTAAAACAGGCAGCCAGATTTTACTCGTCTGACTGCCCATAAATACTTACTTTACATCGTTTCTTATAACATGCGATTCCATATTTTAAAATTCGTTCCATGCCTTCATCACGAAGTTCTTCCTCATACCTCGTGTCTTCAATCTGCTTTAATGCTTCCTTGCATCCTACATCCAAATCTCCATCATGTGCATATTTTACTTCTATAATAATACCAGTATCATCATCTGTTTCAATCATGATATCACTGTATCCATCTCCTGCTTCACGATTTGAAAATACTGCCCACTGCTCTTTCATTCCAAGAATTCCAAGCAAAATTCCATGAAAGAAATTTTCTTTTAGATTCTTTCTTGCAAATGTATCACGAATACTGATCGTCTTTTTCAGATATGCAGTAAAATATTCCTCTACTTTTGGTGCATTTCCCTGCTGCAATGCATCACAGAGAAGTCCTAATGTTTCTCCATCTTTTGCAACATTTGCTTTTAACCAATTCATGATCTGTGATGTATAAATATTACGAATCTCCATATTCGGGATTACAAGACGAAATCTATTGCCCTCTGCCCTTCCACGCTGTGTGAGATAACCTGTTGTAAACAAAACACTCCAGATATTATCAATACTTGTATACATTTCTTCATATGTTAATTCCTGATGAAGTTCTTTTATGATTTCTTCTCCTGCTACCAATCGCTCAATCTCTCGCTTTGTTGTCAGATTGTCCGTTTTCTCGATAATCTTTTTTACAATATCATTACTGCTTGTATTCATCCAGTAATTCTGCGGTTCTATCGCTGGATCTGCCAGAAGTTTTCTGCAATGGCAGATCACATCCCATGGACAATATACATCTACATTTCCAAAATGATATCCGTCATACCAATTTTTGATTGATTCATAATGGTTAAACAATTCATAATCTTCCAAAAGTTTTTTGACTTCTTCATCTGTAAATCCGAAGTATTCATCGAACTCTACATCTGTAATAGACATGATATTAAAATTATTGATTCCTGTAAAAATGCTTTCCTTTGAGATTCTCATGCAGCCAGATAACACTGCAAATTGTAAATATTCATTGGTCTTTAATGCATTTCCTAAAAATCCACGAATCAGATTCACCATCTGATCATAATATCCATACGTAAAAGCTTTTGCTAATGGAACGTCATATTCATCTATTAAGATTACCGTTTTGCTTTTATGATGCTTTGCTAATAAATAGGAAAGTTTATGTAGACTTCCCATAAATTCTGTCTCTTTTATATCACCAGAAAGTAACTTTTTAAATGCTTCTTTATCTTCTTTTGTAAGATTTTCACTATCTATTAAATAATCAACTTCTGATGCTGCCTGATTCATGACCTGAACAGCCATCCCAAATGCACCTTCATATGTCAGTGATTCAATTCCTTTTAAAGAAATTAAAATTACGGGGAATTTTTGCATATACTTTTCGCATAACGCTTCTTCTTTTGTAACTTTCAAACCATCGAATAGTTTTCTATCACTATGAATTGAAAAGAAATTCTTTAACATACTCATATTCAGAGATTTTCCAAAACGTCTTGGTCGTGTGAATAATGTCACTTCTGATTGATTTTTTAACAATTCTATGATCAGACCTGTTTTATCTATATAATAATAGTCTTCTTGTATCATTTTTTCAAAATTTTCAATTCCTAGAGGAAGCATCTTTTTGTGCATGTTTATTTCCTCCTTTCATCTCACTACTTCTACTATTAATCTTTATCCTATTATCAGGATGGATATTTATTTTAGTATAGCAGATTTTGCAGATATTTCCTATATATAATCATGACCCTCTTATCGATATTAATTGCTGTAATCTAACAAATATCCACACAATCCATGATCATCTTCTCACACCTTTCATAACCCAACTGCGAGCTGTTTAACGATAATGTATAATTCCTAGCCATTCCCCATTTTTGTTCTGTATAGAAATTGTAATTTGTCCTTCGCCTTTTATCTGTATCCTTGATCAGTTTTACCGCTCCATCTTCTGTAACATCGTATAACTTGCATATACGTTTGATCTTCTCTGGCATATCTCCATGTATAAACACGTTTAACACATCATCTCTATCTTTCAGTATAAAATCAGCATTTCTTCCAATCATAACGCATGGTTCTTTTTCTGCAATTTCCAAGATTACCTTTCTCTGTGCCTCATACAGCATATCATCCACGGATTTTCCTGTGATATCACGACCTGAAAATGCATAGGCAAAGAAGCCTTTTTTGGGAGATAATTCTGCATTTTCTTCGATATATTCTGGTGATAATCCTGATTGCTGCGCGATCTGATCTATGATATTTTCGCTATAATAAGCAATTCCAAGTTGTTTTGCTACTTCTTCTCCGATAAAACGGCCGCCACTTCCAAATTCTCTGCTGATTGTAATGATTCTTTTTGCCATAATACCTTCCTCCTTCTTAATGTGTTAACCGATCCACTTTTGTTTTTCTGATCTTCTTTAAAAAGACAAATCCGATCAGACATGCTGCAAGTTCCGTGATTGGGAATGCCCACCAGATTAAAGATACTCCTGCCTGAGCATTTCTTACAAAGACTGAAAAAATTTCTGCTAATGGTAAAATGATCACAAGCTGTCTAAGCAGTGAAATAATGAGTGATTCCATACCTCCATCTAATGCCTGATATATTCCCTGATATGCTACATTGATTCCTGCAAAAATAAAACTGATTGAGATGATCCTCATTGCACCGATAAAATATTCTCTGGAACTTCCCGCGTTAAATAACGTTACAAAAAAGCCTGGAAAACCTTCTGTGATCAAAATTCCGAAGATCATTAATACAATTGTATACATCAAACCATATTTGATTCCATCTTTTATTCTCTTTTTACTTCCCATTCCATAAGCAAATGCTATGATCGGCGTAATCGCATCTCTCAGTCCAAATGCTAAAAATAGGACAAACTGCTGTACTTTGTAAAACAGTCCGTAGGCCGTCTGGGCGGAAGGACTGAATTTTAAAATAAGATTCATTACATATACCATAATAGACATCAATGCCTGTGCAATGATCGCTGGAAGTCCGATGGCGTATATTTCTTTGATGATTCCGGCATCTGGCTTCATATATTTTGCTTCATGTTCAAATTCTTTGTTTACTTTCATATGAAAGATAAACAATAACACTGCGGATGCTACCTGTCCGATGACTGTTGCATAAGCTGCACCTTGAACCCCCATTTCCGGAACAGTCCCAATCCCATAGATCATGATCGGATCAAGGATGATATTTACCACTGCTCCCACAACCTGACCGATGGTTGAATAGAGGGAACGTCCTGTTGCCTGTAACAGCTTCTCAAATAGAGAAAAGAAGATAATTCCCATAGAAATGATACAGCATATTCTAAGATAATTTGTCCCCATAGAAATCACCTGCGGATCAACGGTCTGTGATGAAATATATGTTTTTACTCCAAAAATTCCAAACAATAGACAGACCACATAAATAATCCCGCCTAAAAACAGGCTGTTTCCAGCAACCTTGGCTGCCTTTTTATGATTTCCCTGTCCGAGAGTCCTTGCAAGAAGTGCATTGGCTCCTACCCCAGTTCCAATTCCTACTGCAACCATCAGCATCTGGACTGGGAACACCAACGTCAAGGCATTTAGAGCTGCCTCACTTCCCACTCTCATGTTACCTACAAAAGCACTATCTACAATATTGTAGACCGCCTGCAATGCCATCGATAAGATCATTGGAATTCCCATCTGGATCATGAGCTTATTGACTGGCATATCCTTCATCTTGTTACTTTCTGCCATTTTTATTTTTCCTCCTTTTTTTGCATATAGAATCCTATTTTGTAGGATTCTCCGCCTGCGGCGGGTCGCTTCAGCGACACATTACCCCTCCGCCGCAGTGCGATCCTGCCCGGAGGGCTTTTTTATTTCATAGGGGATTTCATCGAAATTTCTATGAAATAAAAAAAGAATGTAGTTTATCAGAATAAGCTGGACTTACGCTGATTCGCTACACACTTTTTAATGACGTTTTATGATTTTTTAAATAGAAAAAACGAGCAGCAAAACTGGATTTACGCTCGTTTGCTACTCGTTTGGTTTTTATTATATTTTTATTTTTTGAAAAAGTCAAATATAATTATTCAAAAAATGAGTTGTTTATATTTATTTAAAATTTTACTTTCAGATCATCTGATCCTACTTAATTAATGATCGTTTTTGATGTTTCTTTATCAAAAAGGTGTATTTTATGTATGTCTAATGCAATTTCTGCTGTATCACCTGTTTTAATTGTTGTTTTTGGATCAACTCGTGCTGTTATTGAATTTCCATTGATATCAAAATATAAGAATGTTTCTGCTCCAAGCATTTCCATGTCTGATACTTTCGCATGTAGCATTACTTTATCAACATCACTCTCTAAAGATTCTCTATCATAAATATCTTCAGGACGAATTCCCATGACAATCTTTTTATCAGCATAATTTTCTTTAATCAGCTTTTCTGATTTCTCTTTTGGAAGGTTGATCTTATTATTTCCAACTTCTAAATATGCCTCATCATCTTTAACTTTACATATTGCATCTAATAAATTCATCTGTGGTGACCCAATAAATCCTGCAACAAATATGTTTTTAGGTTTGTTATATAAATTGTATGGAGTATCAATTTGCTGTACGACTCCATCTTTCATAACTACGATTCTTGTTCCCAATGTCATAGCTTCTGTCTGATCATGAGTTACATAAATAATAGTAGTTCCTAGCTGTCTGTGAAGTTTTGAAATTTCTTGACGCATCTGTACTCTTAATTTTGCATCCAGATTTGACAATGGTTCATCCATTAAGAATACCTTTGGGTTTCTTACAATAGCACGTCCCATTGCAACTCTTTGTCGCTGTCCACCTGATAATGCACTCGGTTTTCTATCCAATAAATGTTCTAAATCTAAAATTTTTGCTGCATGAACAACCTTTTCTTTAATTTCTTCTTTCGGTAATTTTCTTAATTTTAACCCAAAAGCCATATTATCAAATACAGTCATATGTGGATACAATGCATAATTCTGAAATACCATCGCAATATCTCTATCTTTCGGTTCTACATCATTCATTACTTTTCCATCAATTTTTAATTCTCCACTACTAATATCTTCCAATCCTGCTATCATACGTAATGTTGTTGATTTTCCACATCCAGATGGACCTACAAAAATAATAAATTCTTTATCTTCTATTTCTAAATTAAAATCTTTTACTGCTTCAAACCCATTGTCATATACTTTATTAACATGAGATAATGATAAATTTGCCATATAAATCTCCTTTCACTTTAAAGCAATGCTTCTTTTACATAAAATGTCATTGTTTCATATTCTTTCACTCTCATTGGAACTGGTATTCCTGCATACATAAGAGTTTTTCCATAATATTTTCTCGTGTTTCCTTCTATCACATAGATTTTTTCTGGATCCAATCCTTTAAATTTTAATAAATGGACTCTTCCATTGCTGTTACTATTTAATGCCGTATAAAACATCAATGCTTGCTCTTTTTCTTCTGATACAAATTCCCATGCAGCAAATTCAGTATTTTCCATCGGATTTGTAATCCTGTAATATTGTCCCTCACGAATTATATCAGCATATTTTTTATACTGTTCAATCTGTATCTTTACTGCTTCTTTGTCTGCATCATTCATCTGTGTTAAATCCAGCTCATAACCAAAAGTACCTGCCATAGCTACAGCACCTCTTGTTTCAATCGGAACCGTCCTTCCGGTCTGTTCATTTGGACACACTGACACATGAGAGCCAACAGAACTAATTGGATAGCCAAAGGAACTTCCATATTGAATTTTTATTCGATCAATAGCATCTGTATTATCGCTACACCATGCCTGTGGGGCATAATACAACATTCCAGCATCAAATCTTCCTCCGCCTCCAGAACAAGACTCAATCAAAAGATCTGGATATCGTTCTACGATAGCATTTAACACATTATACAAACCTAATACATATCGATGAAGTACTTCCCCTTGACGTTGTGCTGGAAGATCATTTGCATATACATTTCCAATACTTCGATTCATATCTAACTTGACATATTCAATATTGGCTTGATCCATTATATCAAAAAAGCATTTTTTAATGTATTCTTGCACATCTTTTCTTCCCATATCAAGTAACAACTGATTTCTTCCTCTAAATGGTTTTCTCCCTGGAACTGTAAGACACCACTCTGGATGCTCTCGATACAGGCAACTGTCTTCGCTTACCATCTCTAATTCAAACCATAGTCCAAATTTCAAACCGATCTCATTAATCTGATTGACAAACTCTGACAAACTGCATCCTAATTTTTCTTCATTTACAAACCAATCACCAAGTCCACTGTTATCGTCATCACGCTTTCCAAACCAACCATCATCCATAACAAGCATTTCAATCCCAAGATTTTTTGCCTGCTTTGCAATTTCTATCAATTTTTCCCCTGTAAAATCAAAATAGGTAGCCTCCCAATTATTCACAAGAATTGGTGGTCTTTTGTTGATATAATTACTCCTGCAAAGATTCTCTCTAAAAATTTTATGATAATTATGTGATAATTTTTCAAAACCGCAACTACTATAGCTCATAACTACTTCTGGTGCAATAAATTCTTGTTCTGATTCTAAGATAAAACTAAAATCATGTGGATGAATTCCCATTGCCATTCTTGTTTGAAAAAATTGATCTTGTTCAACTTCTATTACAAAGTTTCCACTATATAAAAATGAGAGTCCATAACAATCTCCATATGTTTCTGATGCATTTCTCTCGCAAAGAATTCCAAATGGATTCTGCTGATGACTAGAAGTTCCTCGAATACTTCCTATTTGGTAAATTCCCTGTGTTACTTTTGATCTTTGCATCTGTCGTTCCATAGTATGTCGTCCTGTAAAATTGATAATATCAAAATCTCCATATGAAAAATCAAGATTGGCAGAAAGAATTTTCTCAATTTGCACTTTTTCTTTACTATGATTTTTTACGATCACAGACCTTGTTATAACATCTTGTTTTTCAAATACTCCGTATAATAATCTTACTTCAAGTCCTGTGACATCATCCTGCATTAAAATTTCTAATGTCTGTGCATCCCCTTTATGATCAAACAATGCCGGCAATCCATCTAATGAATATTTTCCATTGTATATCTTGTGAGATTTGTATTTCAGATCAACTTGTCTGTTCCCATTTTTATTGCAAACTTCCAAGCAGCAAATTCTATAATCCCCATTATCTGCCCCTGTATATTCTTGTGGAAGTACATCAAGCGAATATGTTCTGTCATTTCCAACCTCATTAGGATTTGGAGAAAATCCTCTATCATATTTTTGGATCAGATAGCTTAAATCATCATCTCCTATATTTTTTCCATAATATAAATGAATCAATCTATCATATTTATCAATCTGCATTTGATACATTGAATTTTCTGTATCTATTTGTATGATCTTATTATCTTTTTTAAAGTGAATACTCATCCTTCTTCCTTTCTATGGTGTCAATTCTAAAACCTTTCATTTTACATTTATTTTACTGAACCATTTACTACACCGTTAATAATCTGTTTCTGTGCAAATAAATATAAAATCAAAATAGGTACTAATGCTAATAAATAGGATGCAAATGCCAAGTTATAATTAGTTCCAAACTGAGTCTGGAATAAAAGCTGTGCTAAAGGTAATGTTGTATCCTTACCACTTCCACCACTTAGAATAACCAGTGGCGTCATAACATCATTCCATACACTCAGTGCCGTTAAAACAATAACTGTGGCATGCATCGGTTTTAATAATGGAAAGATCACTTTCCAAAATGTTGTCCAAGTCGTTGCACCATCTACATAAGCCGCTTCTTCCAACGCTAATGGTATATTCTTTAAATACCCTGTATATAACAATAAATTCATCGGGAAGAAAAATACCGTATACAGTATGATCAATCCAAGTTTATTATCAATTCCAATAATACTTGTCTCTTTTACAAGCGGAAGCATCAACATTGAAAATGGAACAAACATTCCACTGATAAAGTATAAATAAAGGAAGTTAAAGCTCTTATGTTTATTCATTTTTCGTCCAATCGCATATGCTGCCATAGAATGAAAGATAACAACAACAATCAATGTCACGATTGTGATAAACAAAGAATTACCTATTGTATGAAAGAAATCTGTTGTCTGAATCGCCTGAATAAAATTTTGAAAACTGAAATGTCGTGGAAGCGCCAATGCTCCAGAAACATCATTTGTCATCTCTGTAGGCTGTTTAAATGCAATTATCACTGTCATATATAAAGGAAAAACTATTGTCAATGCCAACAGAATCAGCAATAAGGTCCTTCCCCAAACTGCCATATTTCCTTTATCCTTTATTCTTTTCTTAATCGTTGCCATTATAACTGTACCTCCCTCTTATTTAAAAACTTCATCTGAAATACAGAAATTAATACAATTACTATAAAATAGATTACTGAGTTTGCACACTGATATCCAAACTGACTTCCGCTAAGTCCTGTCTTATAAATAAGATATGATATGGATTCTGTAGAACTATTTGGTCCTCCTCCAGTCATTGCTACAATCTGATCAAAAGCCATTAAAAAGTTTTTCATACATAATACCATATTAATCGTAAAAAATGGTGCTATCAAAGGAAATGAAATATGCCAGAATTTTTGCCATGGACTAGCTCCATCAATGGCTGCTGCTTCATATACATCCCCAGGAATTGTCTGTAAACCAGAAATGTAAATAATCGTATTAAAGGCAATTGCCTGCCATGCTGTACATATAATGATCGCAAACCAAGCAGTACTTTCATTACTTAAAAGACTGGTACTTAAAAATTCATTTCCGATCAATTTTCCAAAGCTTGGAAGAATAAATGTAAAAAAGAAATTAAATACATAACCTACAACTAATCCTCCAAGAATATTTGGTAAAAAATACAGACCTCTGAAAAAACTTTTTCCTTTAATTTTTGAATTTAACAAAACTGCAAGGCAGATACTGATCACATTTACTATGATTGTTGCTGTTATTGCAAACTTAAATGTAAAGAAATATGAATTCAAAATTCTGCTATCCTTAAACATATCGAAATAATTCTGAAACCCTACCCAGTTGAAATCTCCAAAACCTCTAGAATCTGTCAAACTGTATACAACTGCATTAATTAACGGGAACGTGTTAAATGCAAAGAAACAGATCAATATTGGAAGTACAAATAATTTATAGGTTTTTCCAAGTTTAACTTTCTTCATAACATCCTCCTTTTTATTTCTGAAGTTTTCGAATTAAATTTCGATTACTCTTCTTCCATTCTGTATCAAACTTATTTAAAAATGTTTTCATATCATTGTTCATTAAGTATCCTTGGATCATATCACCTGCTGGAAGATCTGCTGGATAATGATGATCTGGAAAGTCAACAACCTTATTATTATTAAAATATTTTTCCATTTCTTTTAAATCAGCTGGAACAGGGAATTTTCCTTTGATGCAGGAAACAGAACTAGATTGTTTCATATAGGTTGCAACATTTTCATCTTGTAACATAAAGTCAATAAATTTTAAACATTCTTTTTTATGATCTGCCTTCATAACGCTAAACATAACATCAATTCCTGATACTAATTTTGTTTTTGATGCATCATTTAATACAGGTAATGTAAACGCACCAAGATTCATGTCTGGATTTGTACTTCGAATCTGAGGAATTGCAAAGTTTCCAGTAAGAAGCATTGCAGAATCACCTTTACTAAAAGCAGTCGTTCCATCATTATAAGAATATGCAAATGGATCCTTCTGCCCATAATTTAAAAGTTCTTTCAATTTTTTAGCCGGTTCTCCATAATGATTTGAGAAAGAATCTTTTCCTTGATTAACGTTATCATAAATTGTTGTTGAAGTAAGGTTTGCTGCTAATGCATTCCATGGAGTAATTCCTGTCCAGGAATCTTTTAACATAAAATAAAAAGGTGTCTCTCCATCTGATTTAATCTGTTTACAAAGAGCGATAAATTCATCCCATGTCTCAGGAATCTTCCATCCATATTTTTTGAACATATCTCTATTATAAAGAACACCCGCAGCATTTGCTGCATATGGTACACAATATGTTCCTTTTTTCTTACTCAGTTCCAATTGCTTTGCCATATCTTTATAAACATCTTTTACTTTATCAAGTCCTTTATAATCGCTTATGTCTACTATCGTATCTGCATCTACAAAATCAGCATAAGAACGTTCACCACCTAAAATCGCTATATCTGGTGGATTTTCTTTTACCAAACGAGTTTTCAAAATTGTCAGGGCATCACTTGGTGAATCCATCTGAATGTGAATATTAGGATTTTCTTTTTCAAATTTATCAATCATCTTTTGCAAGATGTCTACGGTCTCCCTTTTATAATTTAATATATTAATAGTTACCTTTTTACCTGAATCTTGATTCGAACGACCACATCCTATCGATACCACACTAATCATGCATATTATCATAATAAATGAGATAATTCTTGACCATTGTTTTTTCAAATGCTTATCCTCCTTTTTTATAATCTTTGTACAACTATTCCTCGAGAAACTGACTTTATTATAGCATTATACACAAAAACAAGGAATGGATTAACTTAAGATATTATATATCAAAATACTATCTATCCCTTTTTTTGTTGAACTCATCTAGCATTTTGATATATAATAAAAAAAAAACCTTATATTCATTTATTTATGAAAGGAGTCTCTATGAGCCAAAATACTTTTTCCATGTTCCCGAATGAACGATTTATTGATCTTAATATATACCAATTTGGTTATGAACAATGTTCCCCCTTACATTCCTTTGGACCATTTGTCAGAAATCATTATCTCTTTCATTATATAATTTCAGGAAAAGGAACTCTTCTTTCTACTTACCAAAACCAACTGCGAGAATATAAATTAGAAAAAGATATGGGATTTCTGATTTGTCCGAATACGATTAATCACTACTTTGCCGATGAAAATGATCCATGGGAATACACTTGGGTTGAATTTGATGGTATGAAAGTAAAAGAATTTCTTGATCAATCTGGGGTTACTTTCAAAAATCCTATTTATCACCCCAATTCTATAGAATCAGCTCACAACCTTCGTGATCTAATTTTATATATAGCCCATCATTCGAATGAACCTCCCCTTCATTTAATTGGTTATATGTATCTGATTCTAAATCAGTTGATTCAGTCTTCCAGCTCTAAACATGATGTTCAATCTGGAAAATTAAGCGATTTTTATATAAAAGAGGCTATTTCATTTATTGAACAAAATTATATGCGCAATATTACTGTCGAAAATATGGCACAATTTTGTAACCTTAATCGAAGTTACTTTGGAAAGATCTTTCATGATAACATCGGAAAAAGTCCACAACAATTTTTAATTTCTTATCGCATGGGAAAAGCTGCTGATCAATTAAAAACAACAGACCTTCCTATCAAAGATATCTGTGAAAATGTTGGCTATCCAAATCAGCTACATTTCTCACGGGCTTTTAAAAATACATATGGTATATCTCCAAGTGAATATAGAAAACAAAACCATATTATCAAAAAAGATGATGAATAATCTAAAAAAGCTGCCACATAGGACAGCTTTTTTAAATTTCTTATTTATTTTTCACCATTCAATTACATAATGATCATATGCATTTACAATGATCGTGTTTTTATATTGTGATACTCTGTTCATATCGTGTCCATAATTTAAATGAATATGTCCATGAACAAAGAATCTTGGATGCCAGTAGTCTATAATTTTTTGAAATGCCTGAAATCCCTGATGTGGATAATCTCTTCCATCATTCACCTTAAATGCTGGCGCATGCGTCACTAAAATATCAATTCCACTATGCTTTTTTAAAGCAAACCATAATTTTCGAAATCTACGATTCATTTCTTTTTGCGTATATTGAAATTTTCCACCATTATAATCAATGGATCCTCCCAGACCCATAATTCTGATTCCTTTGTATACAACGATCCGGTCTTCCACAGAAATGCATCCAAGCGGTGGATCACTCTCATAAATTTCATCATGATTTCCATGAACATACAGCACATCCCCATGAAAAAAAGTAGCCAGAAATGATAAATATTTTGGATTTAAATCTCCACAAGAAATAATCAACTCAATTCCTTCTAACTTTTTTGGATGAAAATAATCCCATAAAGATTTGGATTCTACATCGGCTATTACTAATATTTTCATCTTACAATCCTTTTTTGGCTGTTTTTGTTCCTTGCAACTCTACAATTTTTTTTGCTGATTCTTCCAAATTATCAATCGACGGAATTTCTCCTATAATATTTTCATAAAGGAAATCCATCCCAATTATATCTGTCGCACACATATCTTCATAAATTCGAAACCTTCCATCCGCAATTGATTGTTTTACAAATTCTATGAATCGTTTTGTTTCTTCGTCTAGACAACTAGTATAAGCAATTGAAACTGCCCCTGCAGATAATCCCCACCAATAACTGATTGCTTTCCCTTCCTTCAAAAAATTATTACGATCCCAACTTTTATCAAAAATACTTTTTATAATCTTTTCATAAAAAACATTCCAATTCCATATCGGTATTGCAATATGTTGAATTTCATCTCCTTTTTTAGAAAATAATCCAAATTCGTTGCATTGCTGATCCGGTGTTGTTAAATCCTGTCCCAAAATATAAGTTATATTCTGATCATCCAATATTCTCTTTGTGTCATTCTTTACTGTAGACCACGCTAAATGTATCTTTGCTCTAGGATTTGTCATCCTTACTCCCAACGCAAAAGCATTAATATTTGAAATCATTCCATATATCGGATAATCTGCTATGTAACCTATTTGATCTGTATCTGTTAAAATTCCTGCAAGTAAACCTAGAAGAAATCTTGTCTCATAAAACTTTCCATAATAGGTTCTCATGTGTCCGCACCATATATTTAAAGAACAATTAAGAACTTTAATTTTAGGATATTCTACTGACATTTTCAGACTTGCATTTAAAAGAACAGGTGTTGTTGTAAAAATCACCTGACATCCTCTTTCAATTGCATTTTTTATAGCATGAATTGCTTGTTCCTCATTTTTTATATCATCATATGTTATCACTGAAATTTTATCCCCAAATTTCTTCTCCAGTTGTTTTTTCCCTTCCATATGGCTATATGTCCATATACTTGTTTTTGCTGACTTTACATTAATAAAAGCTATTTCAAGATGCTTTTTCTGAAATAGTAATCCCATTTTTGCTTCAGATTTTTCAGGCATTTCCAACAATTTTGTATCATTCTTTTTTCCAAACAAAACCATATAATCCCATGCTTTTAACATATTTTTCTGCATCTGCATTTTATCTTCTTCCAGCCATGCTTTGGCCCCAAAGATTTTAATATATGATAATATTGCATCTCCTATTGTTCCTGGATATTTTTTCATTTTTTTCATAGCCATAACCATATTATAATATGATGACTGAAAATCTTTCTGATTTTTTTCACTCCATGGAATTTCAAATATATTCAAAAAATAATTCGCTAATTCTGAAAATCTTTGTGATTTTTGAAAATAGATATTATAATTTTTGGATAATCTGTAAAAATCCAAAAACTCATAATAAATCTGATTTTCTTCTGTATGATCTTTTTGAGGAATGAGTCTTATGACATTGGCTAAAACACTGTCTGCTCCTTCATACTTTAATACACTGACCCTCTTATTTCCTTCTTGAATATAAAACTGATGCATAAACTCATAAGCGATAACTGGTTCACGAATTCCTTCTTGTAAATGACTTTGATACAAAGCATCCCACTTTATAGCGAATTCTGATTTTTCATCCAGCAGTGGATAAAAGCTCCTTGAAAAAGCATTCGTTCTTCCTTTTGTCTTTGTCCCAATGATCAGGTCGATCGGGATATACAGCAAACCTATATCTTGCTCTGCTACAATATCTGTAAATGATAATATCTCATCTAACACCTGAACATAGGGATATCTGCCTTTGACAGAATCCCCTCGATATTCTTTTAACCCTAACTTTCTTGCCTTTTCATATTCTTCCAATGCCATTGCTTAATCTCCCAGCAAATCATTTTGATAAATTACATTTTCCTCTTTAACAATACAAAAATCAAATGTTTGCAAATCTGCTTTTAATGTAATAGATTCATTCCCATAACTTCTTGTAATTTCCAGTGAATGCTCTCTTGGAATTTTCACTTCAATTTCTCCTTCCAGATCAAATGCAGATTCCGTATTTCTTAATTCCATCAATCGTTTTAATTCCTTAACAACTTTTCGTTTTTGTTGTTCTTCTATTTCCTCCATTGAAAAGTAATGTCGATTGATATCTCTACCATTTTTTGTCTTTTCCATAAGTTCAATATCATTTTCCCCTGCCATCATTCCTACATAATATACCTGTGGTATTCCTGGTGCAAAAAATTGAATAGCTCTCGCAAGCAGATATGCTGCATCATTATTCCCAAGTGCTGAATAATAGGTTGTGTTTACTTGATAGATATCTAAATTATTATAGGCTTCTGTATTGTAGATTTTTTTTACATTTGCCCCTTTTACAAACATCTGTTCTTTTGTTTTTTCTACTTCTTCATCCGGAAGTAAGTCTTTTACATCAACGATTCCGATTCCATCATGTGTGTCTAACGTAGTAAATTGCTTTTTAGGAGACATTTCTAGCCAGTGTTTTAAGTATTTTCCTTCTCCATTATATAATGCATTCAAAACTAATACAGGAAGTGCAAAATCATAAATCCAAAAGCCTTGTTTCGCAATTTTCATCTGAATGCTATAGTGCTCATGGATTTCAGGAAGAATAACTACCTGATATTCTTCTAATATATCTTCAATCTCATGTAAAAGATTCCATATATCCGGCTCTACAAAAAAACAACTAGTGTTGGCTTTTTTTACTGCATAAGCAAAGGCATCCAAACGAATGATCGAAGCTCCTTTTTTACACATATTGATCAGTGTATTTTTAATAAACTCTTTTACAACAGGACTTTGTACATTTAAATCCACTTGTTCCGCATCAAAAGTACACCATATCTTTTCTTTTGTCCCATCTCCAAATTCTACTTCTATATATGGTGCTCTCGGTTTTCTCTTATAAATTTTATCTACCTGTTCTTGTGTTGGCTCCCCATTTTCCCAAAAATCTTTGTAACGAATAAAAAAATCTTTATATTCTGATTCTTCCTTTTTTTCTTTAAAATCATTAAAATATGTTGAACTTCTTGAAATATGATTTACCATAAAATCAAACATCAGATAATAATCCTTACTTAATTCCTTAACATTCTCAAAACTTCCAAAACGTACATCTACCTGATCATATTGCATCGGAGCAAATCCTCGATCTGCTGAAGACGGAAAAAACGGAAGAATATGAATTCCTCCAACAGCTTTTGCATAATATTTATCTACAACAGATTTCAATTCATTCAAATCATTTCCTAAACTATCTGCATAAGTGATCAACATGATTTTGTTATTTAATTTCATAAATTTCTCCTATCTTATCAATACTTTTTGTTTTTCATATTGTATCATTATAGGAACAATCATGTACATGACTACATATTTGTTAAAATATACCATTATGCTATATTTCCATTAAATAATAGTACTTAACTAGCATTAAGATAATTTCTTTTTCTGTGACAGAATTAATCATATGTGTCATTGCTGACTTGTTTATCAGAAATCATTATTCCAATTTTCGGTTAACTGCATAAGTGTTTTGCTGGTAATTGTAATCTATGATCAAACTACCGTTTTTCCATCACGAATTGGCAAATAAACAAATTCACCTAACGGACTGCTTAAAGTTACCTGATCACCAACTTTCAAATGATCCAACATATAGTTTGATCCGATTCCTCTAGGAACCCTTTTGATCGTAAGTATATATTTGCCTTCCAGAACTTCTTTCGGTGACATACTCCCACCACTTAAATCCCTGATTTTGAAGTGGGGGCTTCTTGCTCAATGGCTCCTTCACGAATGTTGATTGCTGCATTGCATAATCTATTCCAAGTATCTTCTGTCGGATAAATTCGGAAACGATATGCTATGTTTAATACTTTTTCTCTCCCTGAGTTTCAATATATTGACGGATCACTTTTACTGGAGCGCCTGCTACTGGCACTTTTATAAGCATTGATAAAGTTTCCATCCTTCTGTGATAAATACTTGTCCTTCTTCTATATCGCAGGCATGCTCCATAGGATTTTCATATTTTTTCCATCAGATCTTTATATTCTGTTTTCCGAATTGCAGTAATTTTACATCTTTTCACTGGTTTGCTCCTTTCACATTTTGATATGTCAAATTTCTGTACAGGGCCATCTGTTCCATTCCAGTCAAAGCCGTCCAGTTTTGTTCCATTCCACCATTCTTTATTATATCGTATTCTATTCATCAGGCTGCCATTTTCAGCAAATCGAATTTCATCATTTGATACAAGTATTCTTTTTGCCTCATCATTTTGGATAGAAAGAATGAGTGAGATAATTTCGTTATCAAATTTTCCGTTATATGTTTCTATTTTCAAAATCATCTTCTCCTTAAATTCCGATTTATTCCTTACATGATGATTCAATCACATATGGCTGTATGTTTGTGCTTTTATTATAATTAATAGTATCACATTGCCTCACGAAATAAAACACATTAGATATCTAACGCTGCATGATATCCTTCATATACAGCATTTGTGATCGTAGAGACTTTGGATGCATCTCCGATCACTGCCACATATGGTGCTCCATCTCTTAATGCATCCACGACATCTCTTCTGGAACGTTGTCCAAGTGCACAGATGATACTGTCTCCTTCAACAAGCATCTGATGTCCTTCTTTATCTTCGCAAAGAATTCCTTCTTTACTGACTTCTAATCCCTTACAGCCAGCATGTACAGTTGCATATTTATCAATTTCTTTCAACAAAAGTGGTCTATGTCTGATATTAGCATCTGGAGCGAGTTCATCTCTCATTTCTATGATATGGACTTCTTTTCCTTCCATTCCAAGATGGATCGCACATTCACATCCTGCAAGGCCGCCGCCAAATACAACGACTTTGTCTCCTACTTTTTCTTTCTCTAAATAATAATTATTTACAAGAACTACATTCTCACCATCAAGACCTTTGATCGGTGGTACTAGTGGGCTGGAACCTACGGCTATGATCAATGCATCTGGATTTTCTTTTTCGGCATATTCTGGTGTTACTTCTGTGTTCACTCTGATTTCTACACCTGCATTTTCAGTCAATTTCTTGTATGTATTTGCAAGTTCGTACATTTCATGTTTGAAAGGAATTGCCTGCTCGCTTTTTAAAATTCCTCCAATTTTAGATTCTTTTTCACATAAAATCACCTGATGTCCTCTTCTTGCTGCTGTGTAAGCTGCATACAATCCTCCTGGGCCTCCACCTGCGACTAATACTTTTTTCTTTTCAGGTGCCAGATGTATTTCGCATCCTTCCATCTCTCGTCCGATCAGAGGATTGACTGTACATCTTCTTGTGGATGTCATCGCACGTTCTGCCATACAGGTAAAACAACGAAGACATTTTACAATCTGATCTTCCTTATTTTCCATGACCTTTCTTGGAAGAAATGGGTCTGCAAGCAAGGCTCTTGCCATGTATACAATATCTGCTTTTCCGGAAGCAATGATTTCTTCCATCTGCTCTGGATCATTCAGTCCACCAATGGTCGCAACCGGAACACTGACATGTTTTTTGATCTCTGCTGCCAGATATACATTACATCCATGGTCTTTAAACATGGATGGATGTGTATCTCCAAATCCTCTTTGATAAGTTCCTGCAGATACATGGAGAATATCCACATATGGCTCAATCATCTGTGCGATTTTCACTCCTTCTGAAAGATCATATCCTCCTTCAAACAATTCAGAACCACTCATACGAAACTCAATCGGAAATCCTTCTCCCACTGCTTCTCTTACAGATTTTAAAACTTCAATTGCAAGACGGCAACGATTCTCAAGACTTCCTCCATAGCCATCTTTTCTATGATTAAAATAAGGGGATAAAAACTGATTGATCAGCCAGCCATGACCACCATGGATCATTAACATTTCAAACCCTGCTCTTTTGGCTAGGGCTGCTGTCTGTCCATAAGCTTCTACGATCTCCTTGATCATATCTGCTGTCAATGCTTTTACTTTGACTCCATCTGCTCTTACGGTGTCATCTGGTCCCCATTGATGCATGGATTTTTGTTTGCTCTTATCTATCATATAGGTTCCTGCATACATTCCAGAGTGAGACAATTCAAGGCTTGCGATCGCTCCATGTCTTCGAATCGCATCTGCAGTATAAGTTGCGGATGCCAGTGAATTTAAGATGGTTGTGTCTAAATGGTATGCATGAGAACCATCTGTCTTTGGATGTACCATACACTCACTGACGGTCACTGCTCCTGCACCACCTTTTCCTCTTAATTCATAAAATGCTGTGGATTTTGGCCCGATACAGCCATCATTTGTAATATCTGTTCCACCCATTGGTGCGGAAAACATACGGTTTCTAAATGTCACTCGTCCAACCGTGATCGGACTGCATAAGTGTGGGAATTTTCGTTTCATTTATTTCATCCTTTCTGCTTGCTTTCGATGTATTTACAATAACAGAAAAAAAGACTGCCATCCATCAAGTGAATGACAGTACCTATCAACATTTTGTTGATACCTTTGCGAAGCTTTTTAGTTTATGGATGATCTCTTCGTTTTTCATCGTTTCTTTATATACAAATGAAATCTTCCATGGAATGGCATCTTTGATTGGTATTTTATGTAAAGGTTCTAATAATTTGGAATCATGATGAATATCCGCATCAATCCCTATTCCCATTTTTTCTTTACAAAAACGATAGATCAGAGAACTTTCCATCGTATGGATCACAATATCCGGAGAAAATCCAAAGTCCTGACATCTCTGATTTAAGCTGTGATAAATAAAATATTTTTCGTTGAGACTGATCAGCTTCTGCTGCTTTAAATCTTCCATGCTGATCTCATCTCTGTCGTAATATGGATGTTCTGGATAAACTAATGCTGTCATATTTCCCTGATAGACTGTTTCACACACAAACCCTTCCTGCATCGTCGTTCCGATCATAAATGCTGCATCAAGAGAACCCTTCTTTAACTGATGAAGTGTTTCTTTATTTTCAAATTCATCCCATTCAAAGATTATATCTGGGAATTGTTCGCTTAATTTCTGAAATTGTTCCAATGGAAAGATATTTAATACTCCACAGGAAAATCCGATGTGAAAGGTTTTTTCTGTTTGATTCATCTTCTTGATCTGAAGTTTCAGGTCATCCAGACGATAAAGGATTTCAAGACTGTGTTCATAAAAGTAGTGTCCACTTTCTGTTGGTACCATGCCTGTTGGTGTTCTTTCAAACAGAGGTGTCTGCAGTTCTCCTTCTAGTTTTGTGATGATACGGCTTAAGCCTTGTGGTGTGATAAATAATTGTTTTGCTGCTTGATTTATACTTCGGTCTTCGTATACTTGACGGAAGGATCGGAGGTCTTTTGTATCCATGATTGTTGCTCCTTAATTTTTCTTTGAGTTTGTTTTATATATTATAGCAAAGTTCGTGAGAAATATATACTTTTTGAATTTTAATTTGAATGGGAGTCGTTCATTGTGTATATGAGAAAAACGAAATAATAGGATAAAGGATCCAGACCAGAAATTTATGTTCGCCGTTTTGAACGGTCGCTGATTCGCGAACTTTCCTTCGGTAACTCGCGTTCCAAGGTACTCAAACCAGTATTCTTTGACGCTCAAACAACCGACCAAGTTCGCTGCGAACCGTTCAAAATGACGGCAAAATTTCAATGGTTCTGGATCCTTTATCCTATTATTTCGTTTTTCTCATATACACGGACGGCTATTCAAATCACTACGGGTGTGTATGTTATACGGTGTTGGCTGATAATTTTTGTGTTCGTAGACGGAAGGCTTTAGCCTTCCAAACTTCAGTTTGTTAGAATATTCATAATATCAACAACTCACTAATCTTCTGTCTTTGAGTGTAAAAATTTTCAGCTAATATCGTTTAACATACACATCCACTAGTGGTTTCAATTACTGAAATTATTGAATATTATAAAAATGGTTATCTGTCGGCGACCGTAGGAACACGTCTGCACTTAGTGAGTGGATGATCGTTAGATCATTCAGGAACTTAGTACAGCTACGTGTGAGTCGAGCGAGAGCGCGTCGCAGACAGATAACCATTTTTATAATATTCTGCCAATACCTTCAGCCTATCAAACTACAATCTTTCGACTCACTAAAAATCCATCTTCATCTTTTACAATTTCATATTCCTTTGCCATAGGATTTTCAGACCCAACAACGCAATAGTCGCATTTGTCAGAATTTCCGCAAGTACCGCAGCTGATCAAAGTTCCGTTAAGCTGGCTGATTCCCCAATAATCAGAGTTGCAGAAAAGTGGAAGTGTATGCATCAGGTTATATTTCTTGGCAAATTCTGCATTCGGACATTGGGTAAAATGGTATCTTGCTGCATGGTTCTTTTTATCGTATGGTTCTGATACATTGCAGAAACATGCTGGATATTGTGCATATTGTTTTCGATCTTTCTTTCCTACCATTTGGAATACCTTGTTGATCAGGCGCATATCAAAGCTTCGATTTAGATTAATGACTTTTCCTAATCTTTTGAAACCAGACATAAACAGATTTGTGACAAACTCTTGCAGTTCTTCCACTGGGGGACTGTCTGGCAGTAGTGGGTACATGGAAAAGATTATGAATGTACCTTTTTATTTATATTATAACATAAAAAAAGAGAACAGTTTTCGCCATTCTCTTTTCTACAAACTGGAAGTTATCTATTTCTCCTCTTCGTTAAGACCTAGTTCATTACATATTA
>CAJMOO010000020.1 GCA_905215045.1 uncultured bacterium
TGTATAAAAAAATAGAGATACTTTGTAATTAAAGTATCCCTATAATTTATCATCTATTTGATGATTTACTTTTATTTATAAAATCAGGATTCAATGTTCCTATAACAACATCATCAAGGACTACAGAAATGTCGATTTCTTGTAAAAACTGTTTTTTTCTAGAATTTCCTTCTATTTTCTTATAAATTAAATTCTTAGTAACCAGCGTAAACTCAAGGATTTTCAGGCATTGATCTAATTTGTTCCCATTGTAATCTCGACGGATGTAGAGATAAAACAGCACATTAAAAACACTCCTGGAATCAGAAATGTTACTGCACAACCTGCTAAAAGTGCAACATGACGTGGAAATTTTCCAAATGGATCATCGACTCCCATCAAAGTAAATGTAATCCCACATAACATACCAAAAATACGATCAGTGGAAAAAAAGCCACTGCTCCTAGATTTTTCTTTTGTTTATCCATCTCTTATTTTTTCCTTACATTCTTTTTTCTATCACATATCCATTTTATTTCTCCGCCAAATGTTTATCCAAAGCATCTTTTAATTGTGTCAACGCCTGCTTTACTGTCACTCGTGGACACGCAACATTGAAACGCTCAAACTGTGCTGTCTCTGGTCCAAAGATAATTCCTGAATCCAACCACAATTTTGCTTCTTCCAACATTAAATGTTCTAATTCTTCATTGCTGAAGCCATATCCTGAGAAATCTACCCATACCAGATAAGTTCCTTCTGGTTCTACCATCTTTGCTTTTGGGAAATTCTCTTTTACATATTGGCTCATATACTTTGCGTTTTCATATATATATTCTACCAATTCATCCACCCAGTCAGCACCTTTTGTATAACATACTTTCACAGCAAGCTGTCCCATTAAGCTTCCCTGACTGTAAGCTGCCTGTGTATTAGCCCATTGATATTTTTTTCTTAATTCTTCGTTTGGAATAATGATATTCGCTGGCTGTAATCCTGCGACATTAAATGTCTTTCCTGGAGAGCTGTAAAGTGCAATGATCTTATGGAATTTTTTGTCCAGATTCATACAACTTGTAAACTCATGCCCTGGAAAAATGAAATCACAATGCATCTCATCAACCATCCAGACTACGTTGTATTTTAAACAGATTTCTGCGACTTTTTCCATCTCTTCTCTTGTCCAGACTCTTCCTACCGGATTGTGTGGATTGCAGAAAATCAGTGCTTTTACATTTTCTTCCTTGATCATCTGTTCCATTTTTTCAAAATCAATGGAATAATGATTGTTTTCATAGCGAAGCTGACAGTTTACCAGTTTCCTTCCATCATTTTTGATGACTTCACTGAATGGATAGTACACTGGCTGCATAACCATCATGGCATCTCCTTCTTCGGTAAATGCCTTAACACTTGTTCCAAGTGCATAAACGATTCCTGCTCCAAGTGTTACCCATTCTGGTTCGATCGTATATCCGTATCTTGTTGAAAACCAGTGGTTCATTGCATCAAAATATTCATCTAAGGGATCCGTATATCCAAAAATCCCATGATCAATTCTTTTATGAAATTCATCAAGAATCTCATCTGGCAGACGAAAATCCATATCTGCTACCCAAAGAGGAAGCAAGTCATCTCTTCCTTTTCTCTTCATTCCAAAATCGTATTTTAAACAATCTGTTCCATGTCTGTCGATTACTTCGTCAAAATTGTATTTTCCCATTTTCTACTCCTGTGTTGTTTTTCCGTCTTTTTATACTGGAACATATAATATTTCATTTTTACCACCACAGATCATGCCAAGTGTTGCACTCTGTGCGTTCGATAGATCGTATTCTTTTCTTGTGATCTCTTTCATCGATGGTGCTTCTTCCATAACAGTCTTTTCTAAGTTTCCTCCACCGATACTTCCAATGATTCCATCTTTTGTGACAAGCATCATACTTCCGACACCTCGTGGAGATGAACCAGATTTCTTTGTGATAATGCACAGCACACCTGATTCTTTTGTCTCAAAAAGTTCTTTACTCATCGTACTTTCTGTCTCATGATTTTTAATTGCGATCATCTCTGCTGCAATACTGATCGCAATCTCTTCTGGCGTTCTTGCGCCAATCTTTAATCCGATTGGTGCATGGATCGTGCTGATCTGTTCTTCGCTGTATCCTTCTTCTTTCATTGTCTCAAAGGTTTTTGCAACTTTTCCCTTGCTTCCGATCATTCCAAGATAAAGATATGATCTTCTTAAAACAGTTTCTGCACATAATCTGTCATTTGCGTGTCCTCGTGTGACAACGACATAAAATACGTTATCCTGTTCTGGCAAAATATCTTCTATATTATGAAAATCCCTGCAATAAACCTCATCTGCTTGTGGAAGCTTCTCCGGATCTGCAAATTCCTCTCTATCATCAATCATAATCGTATAGAAATCTAAAAATTTTGCAATCTGAAGCAACTGGATTGCTACATGTCCTGCCCCGAAAATGACCAGTTTCGGTTGAATCTTAAACCAGTCTTCTTTGATCTGTGTAACATCTTTTTCTTCCTGTAAGAATCGGGCGATCACTCTTTGATATAAGGTATCTGCCTGTCCTGGATATACTTTGATTTTTGTATCGTTATGTTGTTCTCTCAATGGTTCTAGATATCCTTTCTTCAGTAATTTTTGTAAATGCAATGGTGTAATGGTCGTATCTTCTTTAATTTCTAAATCGTCGTCAGCCAGGCAAAGGCGATGGACTACTTCTTTGGCTGTTTTCCCCAATGCTGACATTCCGATCACAATATGAATCTCATCGACATTTTCAGGAATCACTGGTTCATAATCTGCGGGAATCTTTGCAGGCATCCCTCTGGAGCCATCTGCTTCTATCAATGTGATATCTGCTTCTTTGACCACCTGATCATAAAGATCTTTTGGTAATGTTCCAATCTTTTGTATTGGTGCGCCTTTGGTTGTTGTCAGTGTTCCTGCCATACAATAGCCATTCTCATTTAAGGGATTCAAAAGATCCTTCGCATATGTTGGAATAACTGTTTCTGGTTCTTTTTTCATATGTGTTGTTGTAGTGACAAAGACTTTCTTTCCAAGGCTTCTATAATATTTTGCTAATTTATGAATTCTCGTTGTTTTTCCACCGGAACCTACAACTGCAATGATCATCATTTTTTCCTCTTATTCTTCTGCCAGAATCTTGACTGCATGAATAATCTGGTTAATTTCTTCGATAGTTGTCTTATGTCCAAAGCTGAATCTTACCATTCCCTGTTCTACCGTACCAAAATGTTCATGTACTAATGGTGCACAGTGAGCTCCTGATCTCGTCTGAATATAAAAACGTTCCATTAGTTCATCACTGACACTTCCAGAATCATATTCTTCCAGATTGATCGAACAAATAGCTGTCTGTTTTGTGAAATCCAAAGGATTCTCATGATATGTCTTAATTCCTTTGATTTCCTTCATTTTCTTATAAAATGTTTCAATCAGATTTTTTTCCTGTTTGCGTATCTTATTGATTCCATAAGTATTGATATGATCGATCGCTGCTCCAAGCCCTGCGATTCCAATGCCATTTAATGTTCCAGCTTCCAATGCCTGTGGCAATGCTTCTGGCTGTGTTTTTGAAAATGATAAGATTCCTGTTCCACCTGTTTTTAATGGATGGATCTTTACACCTTTTCTAATGCAGATTCCACCAATTCCCTGCGGTCCCATCAGTCCTTTATGTCCAGTAAAACATAGAACATCGATATAATCTTCTTTCATAGAAATCGGAATAACTCCTGCACTTTGCGCTGTATCTACAACAAATAGGATTCCTTTTTCTTTACATAGTTTCCCAACGCTTCTGATATCAAATACTTCACCTGTTACATTAGACGCTTGTATCATCACAACCATTTTCGTATCTTCATAAATTGCCTGTTCGATATGATCAACATCTGGTGAAGTGATCGTTAAACGAACTCCTTGCTGCTCCATCTCATATAATGGGCGGAGAACACTGTTATGTTCCATGAAAGTTGTGATCACATGATCTCCTTTGTTTAAGTAACCTTTGATTACCGTGTTTAAACTTTCTGTAATTCCACTGGTAAATACAACTTGTTCTGGACCATAGCCATCAAAAAACTGATCAACTTTTGTACGAACTTCATAAATCTTTCTTGCAGCATCTAACGAACTTTCGTTAACACCTCTTCCACTATTTCCAAGTGACAATGCATGAATCATTGCATCTTTAACACAATCTGGTTTTGTGATATGTGTTGCTGCATAGTCCGCATAGATTGATTTTGAATTTTCTATTTTCTGATCTGCAGTAAGATTATTTTTCAAATATAATAATGCTTCTAATACACCACCTGCAATGCATCTGGCTTTATCTGAAATCGTAAAACAGTTATCATATTCTTCTGCTCTTGGATCGATATCTGCAATCTTAAATCCCTTTGTCACTGGATAACCATCACGAATTAAACCTCGCAATAATCCATCCATACTTGCAGGTACATCAATGATCTCACCGTCTGGTGTCTCAATCTTTGCTAGTATCTGACCTTTGGTTACCATATCTGTGATATGACAGATATTTCTTAAAATTCCTTCGGCTGGAGAATGGATCACCCGTTCTTTTCCAAACCCTTTGATCACTCCTGGAATTCCCGTATTCGGAATTGCATTGCCTTCTTTCATGATCCTTCCAAGTCTATGCCCACGCATTGTCTCAACGACAACGTCAACATCTTTTCCTGCTGTAAATCCAGGTCCAAGCGCGATCGTGATCGGTGCCATATCTCTTGTTGTTCCAAGATTTTTCTTCGCAAGAATTGCGTCAACAACAGCAATTGGTTTTAGTTTCTCGATCATCTCTCCTTTTGGATCGATCATTAATGCTGGACTGCCTGTTTGCATGATCTGTTTTGCTTCTTTCATATCATTTGCAAGATAGCAGGTCATATCTTCAACCTGCCATTTTCCTTCGTATACTGCTTCTGAAAATGCAACATTTCTGCGGATTGCAGATGGATGTGTGATCTCAAGGATCAATACATGGAATCCACTTTTTACTAATTTATAAATTGTCCCCGTGGCGATATCTCCACCGCCTCTTACAATAACTAAATCTTCCATAGATATTCCTTAAGGTTTGATCACTTTTCCCGCTTTTTCCATCATTTCTACGATATCATACATATTTGTGATGGAACCAACAGCTAATTTCTCTGTAAGTTCATAAAAGTTTAAGCATGTTCCACAAGTATAGATTTCTACACCCTCTGCTTCTAATGTTTTTAAGTCTTCTAAAGAATCAGAACCTTCGCATGTAAGGTATGCCCCTGAATTATAAAACAGCATCTTAGATGGAAGTTTGTCCTGTTTTGTTACCGCAAATAAGAATGCTTTGATCAATGTCTGTCCAAGGGCTTTTTCTCCCTGTCCCATCTCGTTCGATGATACAACAATGATAAAATCATCTTTTGCAGATGGTGCGCAAACAATCTCTTCTTCCTCATCTGCTGGTGTATAATTTTCTACCATGATCTCAATCTTAAATTCATTGTCTGAAATCTTCTCACTTTTGACTTCACAGTTTTTACCTTCTGCAAATCTTGTGACGTTCTGAACGGCTGGCTCATTGTCTACCAGGACAACTAACTTTGTCTCTCCATTCATGGATTCTAATGCTTTCTTTGTGTGTACGACAGGAATTGGACAAGCGTTTCCTCTTTCGTCAATCTGTTTCATATCTAATTATCCTCCAATTTAAATTTCTACTTGAAATACCCCTTGTGGAATGATTTCATGTTCTGACATAAATTGTACCACAGATTCTTCATTTTCTAAAGAGGTCATCCATGCCATTCCGCATCCTGCTGTGATCTCTTTTGGTACGGGGATCAATCGTCCCTCAATCCGATATTCTTTGCAGGCACTTTCCATACCGATGGCCTGTGTTGTTGTCTCAAATGTGATGACTGTTTTTAATTCTTTTTTTCTCATCGTTTACTTCTACTCTCCTAGATCACCAAAATTTTTTAAAAAAGATTCTTTTGCAGCTTCGGCTACTTCTTTGTGAAATTTCTCATAGCGTTTTAAAATATCTTCCCCCTCAGGAGTCAAATTAGAACCGCCACCTTGTTTTCCACCGGATCTTCTCTCAACCAATTTCACTCCAAGATCTGCCTCTGCACGCTTTAAGATCTTCCATGCTTTGCTTGCTGCCATTCCCATAGATTTATATGCTGCAGATAAAGAACCTTTCTCTCTTGTTAATGATAATAACTGTGCAACTCCTTTTCCAAAGTCGGGTTCCTCCATAAAAACTCTGACTCTGAAGTCAAAATGTTTTGGTATATACGATTCCATCTCTACCATCCTTTTCCAAATCCACAGTTTGGATAAGTACAGACTTTACAGTTAAGACATAATCCGCCTTCTCCAAGATGTGCAAGTTCTTCTGCGCTTACTTTGTCATCTGCCATGATTCTTGGCAGAACAATGTCAAATATGGTTCTTTTTGAATACATCACACATCCAGGAAGTCCCATGATCGGAATCATTTTATCACCTCTCTTGTAATAAGCGAGTAAAAACATTGCTCCTGGCAAAACTGGTGCTCCGTAAGATATGATATCTGCTCCTGTATTTTTGATCGCGAGTGGTGTTTTGTCGTCTGGATCGACACTCATTCCTCCCGTGCATAATACCATTTCTGCTCCATTTTCGATTGCTTCTAAAATTGTTTTTGTTAAAAGTTCATTGTCATCTGGTAATTGTTTTGTACTGGTCACTTCAGCGCCGTATTCTTTGATCTTTTCTGCTACAACCGGGGTAAATGTATCTTCGATTCTATGATAATATACTTCATTTCCTGTGGCTAAGATCACGGCTTTTTTCTTTTTATAAGGTAGAAGAGACAGAATTGGCGTATCTCCAACCCTGTCTTTGACTTCCTGCATCTTATCTTTTTCAATGACCAGTGGAATGATTCTTGTACCTGCCAGTTTATCGCCCGCTTTGACTGGAGTATTTCCAGATCTTGTTGCGATCATCATCTGTCCAAAGGAGTTTACCGTAAATAATTTTTCTTTGTCTATTTTTAAGAGCCCGTCGTATTCGGCAGATAGTTCAATCTTACCCTCCTTGACTTCAGACTCTTTCATACCTTCATTCTTGCACAGATCGCAAAGAATCCTGGCTGCATCATTTTCATGAAGCATATCGTCTCCAGCTTCCCAGACATATAAATGATCTTTTCCAAGGGATAACAACACAGGAATGTCTTCTTCTTTGACGACATGACCTTTCCTGAATCTTGCGTCTTTAGTAACGCCTTTGATGATCTGTGTGATATCGTGGCATAACACAGTTCCCACAGCATCTTTTGTATCCACTAATTTCATTGTTTTTCACCTTCTACTTCTTATTTATTGATTGTAAATCCATAAGATTTGAAAACCTTTAATGCTTTTTCACTCTGTAAGAATTTTACGAATTTATCTGCTGCATCTTTATTTTTGCTTTTCTTTAATGCTGCAACTGGATAAATCACTGGTGTTTTTAATGAATCTGCTGGTGCTTCTGTTAAAACTTTTACATCTTTGCTGCTTGCTGCATCTGTTGCATATACAATACCACACTCGGCACTTCCTTTTGCTACCCAGTTTAATACTTCTGTTACGTTTGTTCCAAAGCTTGCTTTTTTCTTCACATCATTCCAATTCTTTAAGTTCGTAAAGATTTCCTGTGCATAAGCTCCCGCTGGAACACTCTTAGGATCTCCTAATGCAATTGTATCAGCTTTTGTGATATCTTGAAAGGACGAAACTTTTGCATTCCCTTTTTTAGGTACGATCAGCACAACTTTGTTTTCTAATAATTCTACAACATCACCTTTGCTGATATATTTTTCTTTGACAAGGTTATTCATTTGCTGCGTTGCTGCTGACATAAATACATCGGCTACCATTCCGTTTTCGATCTGGCTCTGTAATTTTCCTGAACTATCATAGCTTCCTTCTACTTTAATTCCTTTGTTTTCTTTTTCAAACATTGGAATTAATTTTTCTGTATAACATTTTTCAAGGCTGGCTGCAGCTGCAAGTGTAATCGTTGTTGTCTCTTCTTTCTTTGCTGCCTCTGTTGTGGATTTAGAGCTGTCTTTGCTGCTTCCACACGCTGTTATGGAAAGAACCATAGCTCCTGCTAATAGCACAGCTAAAAGTCTCTTTTTCATTTGTAACTTCCTCACTTTCTTAATAATATTGTGTAAAATTTTATCGTTACCCTATTTTATAATGCGACTTCTTTCAGATGCCCTCTTTGAATGTGATATTTTTTGTCACATAGATTTTCTACTTCCTTACTGCTGTGACTCACTAAGATCGCTGGTTTGTTTAACATTGTAAGCATATTAGAAAGTTCATCTTGCATCTGTTCTCTTAAGTATTCGTCCAACGCTGAAAATGGCTCATCCATCAAAATGACTTCTGGTTCACAGGCAAGCATTCTGGCTAATGCTGTTCTCTGTTTTTGTCCACCTGAAATTTGTCTTGGATATCTTTTTGCTAATTCTTCAATATGAAATCGTTTCATCATATCATTTGCCTTTTGTTTGATTTCATCTTTCGGAAGCTTTTTGGCTTTTAATCCTGTTTTGATGTTTTCTTCAATTGTCATATTTGGAAACAATGCATATCCCTGAAATAAATATCCAATCTTTCTCTTTTGTGGTGAAAGATTGATTTTCTTTTCAGAATCATAAAGAACTCTTCCATCTAGTATAATTCTTCCACTATCGGCTGTCTGCACTCCTGCAATGCATTTCAATGTAATGCTTTTTCCACTTCCGGAAGGTCCCATAAGTCCTGTACATCCTGTTTCTACATGAAGTTCTGACTCTAACGTAAACTCTTTTAATTTCTTTTTGATCTTTACTTCAAGACTCATAAATCTCTCCTTAGGCTTCCTGCTTTTTCTTTTCCATGATCAGATAAATATTCATAGCTGCTACAATTGCAAAACAAATGACTACGATCACTAAAACATACTGATATGCTGCGTCCATATTTCCTGCTGCGACTTCAGAATATACCGCAAGTGGCAGTGTTCTTGTTCTTCCCGGAATATTTCCAGCGATCATTGCTGTCGCTCCAAATTCTCCGAGTCCTCTGGCAAATGCAAGTACTCCACCGGAAATGATCCCTGGTAATGCATTTGGGATCATAACCTTAAAAAAAATGCACCTCTCACTCATTCCAAGTGTTCTTGCCGCAAAGATCAGATCATCGTCAATCTGTTCTAAGGCACCTCTTGCCGAACGATACATTAGCGGAAATGACATTACAACTGCCGCAAGGATCGTCGCTCCCCATGAAAATGCGATCCTGATCCCTAGATAATCTTCAAACAGCTTTCCGACTGGACCGTAAGAGCCAAAAAATACAAGCAGGAAAAATCCTGCAACCGTTGGCGGTAATACTAACGGCATCGTAAAAATTCCATCCCAGAAGATCTTTGCCGCTTCAGATTTACGATATAAGATCCATCGAGCAGCAAACAATCCTAGAATAAATGTAAATACAATGGCAACGATTGCTGTTTTCATCGATATAATGATCGGTGATGTATCCATAGATTATCTCCTCTCTTAGTTTCTTCCACAATCCTGTGTATTTCCTCTTAATGTATCTAATCCGTGTGGCAGCTGGTCAATAATAAAGGAAAGACTCTCTTCGACTGCCTTTTTGCTACCCGGAAGATTGATGATCAGTGTTTTCTTTCTTGTGACACTGACCCCTCTTGATAACATGGCTCGTTTTGTGATCGTCATAGACCCTACACGAATTGCCTCTGCGATTCCAGGTACATTTCTGTCAGCCACGGCTAAAGTTGCTTCTGGTGTACAATCTCTTGGGGAAAGTCCTGTTCCTCCAGTTGTAATGATCAGATCAACCTGACGACTGTCACTTAAACGGATCAATTCTTTTTTAATCTGTGCCATCTCATCTGGAAGAAGGATTTCTTCTATGATCTCAAATCCATGTTCTCTTAAAATCTCACTTGCTTTTGGACCACTTGTGTCTACTCGTTCTCCTCTGGATCCTTTATCACTTAATGTGATGACTGCAGCCTGATATGGCATATCTTTGTCTGGATAAATAACTTTAATCTTATCTCCAACTTTAATCATTCCACCTTCTAACACTTTTGCAAAAATTCCTTCTCTTGGCATAATGCAGTCTCCCACACGTTTGTAAATCTCACAGTGACTGTGGCACTCTTTTCCAATTTGAGTAACTTCAAACTTTACATCATTACAGATCAATTTTGTTCCAACTGGTAATTTCTTAAAATCAATCCCATAAACAAGCACATTTTCTCCAAAATCACCTTCGATCACAGATGCTCCTTTTTCATTGAATTCATCTACGATATCCGCACTTAAAAAACTGACCTGTCGGTGCCATTTCCCTGCATGTGCATCTCCTTCTAATCCAAAGTCTTTGATCACTTTCACTTCATTGATATTTTTCTTTACCGTTCCACGTTTTTCACTGATACAAACCGCTTTTATGATTCCTTCCATGTAAAATCACCACTCTTTCCACCTGTTTTTTCCACTAAATGAATATCTGACATGACCATATGTTTATCGATTGCCTTACACATATCATAAATCGTTAATAATGCAATCTGAACTCCTGTCAAAGCTTCCATCTCAACGCCTGTTTTCCCTGTTGTTTTTACCAGACAGACTGCTTTGATCTCTTTGGTTTCTTCTAACATTTCAAAATCTACTTTACATTTTGTAAGCATTAAAAGATGACACATTGGAATCAGTTCAAAGGTTTTCTTTGCTGCCATGATCCCAGCGACCCTTGCGGTTCCCAAGACATCCCCTTTTGCTATACTTCCTTCTTTGACTTTCGCAAAGATTTCATCATTGACTTTGATCTTTCCCTGTGCGATCGCAGTTCTTGTTGTTTCTTTTTTTTCTGTTACATCGACCATAACTGCATTTCCATGCTGGTCAAAATGTGAAAATTCTCCCATTGATATTATCCTCCAATTGTATACATCTTACTGTCTGACGGCTTGTCTTCAAAATGATGTGCCTGTGGTTTTTTGTAAATGATCTCTTCTAACACCTTTTTGATTTCTTCGTCAGAACTTCCATTTCTTAATAGTTTTCTGATATTCCCTGCTTCTTGGTAATAAAGACATGGTTTAACTCCTCCAGTCGATGTCAGGCGAATACGATTGCATCTGTCACAAAACTTTCCATGCAATGCTTCGATCCATCCGATCATTCCTTTATAACCTTCCATTGTTTCATAAACTGCCGGACCATTTCCGATTTTTTGTTCTACTTTATGAAATCTAATTCCTTGATCTTTTAGATTCTTTCTGATCTCATCTCGTGACAAAGATGATGTGATCTGTTTGTTTCCAAGTGGCATTTGTTCGATGAATCGGATACAAATTTTATGATATTTTATATAGTCTATAAATTTCTGGATATCCTCCATCGTTGTCTGTTCTGTCAGTACGGTATTGATCTTTACGTTCAATCCCATATAAGCTGCTTCTTTGATAGCTTTCATAACCTTTTCATAGCCATCATATCCTGTGATATTTTTATATTTTTCACAATCCATAAAATCAAGACTTACGTTGATCCCGTCAATTCCTGCTTCTGTTAATTTATCCAAATCTCTTGATAAAAAAATTGCATTTGTTGTTAATGTAACTTTACTTACCTTATTCATCTTTTTTAATTCATAAATAAAATCTGCGCAGCCTTTTCGTACCAATGGTTCTCCACCTGTGATCTTAAATTTGTCAATTCCAAGCTTAGTAAGAATCTTACATAATCTTAGGATTTCTTCATATCTTAAAATATCCTTATGAGATAACTTTTCCTCATGATCTGGGCGGCAGTAGGTACAATATAGATTGCAGCGGTCCGTGATCGATATTCTGGCATAATCAATCGTTCTTTGAAATTGATCTTTCATTCTTCTCTCCTGTCGTTATTCTCAAGTGAGAATAACGATTGCTCAAAATCAGACAGGACAATCTTTCTTCATCTTAAGATCCTTCCTGTCTGTTTTATGTTCTATTCTAATATAATTGATTTCTCTTCTTTATCTTCTACATACCCAATTATTCTAGCACATGGGATCGTATTCTGTAAATCTTTTAATAAATTTTTTGCATCTTTTTCATCGACTGCGATCATCAGTCCTCCGGATGTCTGTGGATCGTATAAAATATCTTCCATGGCCCTCTTGATTTCTTTTGCTTTTGAGACTCCTGCACTTGCATATTTGCGGTTTCGATAGGCTCCTTCCGGGATCATTCCAAGATCTGCCATCTCTAATGCTTCTTTGTGATATGGAATCTCTTCTGTCATAAAATGGATCGTCACATTACTTCCCTGTGCCATCTCATACCCATGTCCGAGCAAACCAAATCCAGTCACATCCGTACAACTGTGAACATCGTATTTTACCATGATATCTCTGGCATATTTATTTAATTGTCTCATCTGATCATAAATCTTATCCATCACTTTCTGATCGATAAATTCTGCTTTGGCGGATGTTGTTAGGATCCCGACTCCTAATGGTTTCGTAAGAATCAAGACATCTCCAGGTTTTGCACCGCTGTTTGTCAGAAATTTCTTTGGATGCACAAATCCTGAAACGGATAAACCATACTTTGGTTCCTGATCATGAATTGTATGACCACCTGTGATGATCACTCCTGCTTCATAAGCTTTCTTATAGCCGCCTCGCAAAATCGCCTGAATACTTTCTTTTGGCATATCTTTCGTGACACACATGATATTTAAGGCAAGTTTGGGGTCTGCTCCCATGGCATAGATATCACTGATCGCATTGACTGCTGCGATCTCACCGAACATTTCCGGATCGTCAACGATCGGTGGAAAGAAATCAAGCGTCTGGACAAGTGCTGTGTTATCATCGATCTGATAGACTGAAGCATCATCACTTTTATCAAATCCAACGAGTAATCGTTCATCCGATCTTGTTGGAATTCCATCTAACAGCTTTGCCAAAGTTCCAGCTCCAACCTTTGCCCCGCATCCTGCACACTGGGCAAGTTTCGTTAATTTTACTTCTGTTTCCATAGATCTTTCCTCCCTTAACTATTCCTTAAACGTTATCTCTTGTCACATCTTTTAACCATTTGAAACTGCGGTATCTGATCGATGTAATTGGCACTTTAATCAATTCATCACTCATCAACAATACATAAACTGCCGGTACACTCCAATGGAACACAAAGGCTGCCAATGCACCTAACAAAATTGAACATCCCCACATCGTTGACACATCCATGATCAGTCCAAACTTCGTATCTCCGCCAGATCGGAAAATTCCGACAACCATCGTTGTATTAAATGCCTGCGCGATCACAAAGTAAGACATGACATAGAACATCATCTTCAGATAATATCTTGCCGCTGCACTTAAGGATAAGAATGAGATCACAACAGGGGAAGCAATTAAGATCAACGCCCCTCCGATCACTCCCATGATCACACTTAAAATGATAAAGCGCTTCGCATAAGCTCTTGCATGATCAAATTTCTTCTCACCGATCGTCTTTCCAAGATAGATTGCTGTCGCACTGGATAGTCCAAAGGATACGACCGTTGCTAACTGTCTTGCCACCTGTGCCACAGAATTGGCTGCAACCGCAGAACTTCCCATATGTCCAAGCACTGCTGTATTTGCAGAGGTTCCAAGTCCCCACATCACTTCATTTAAAACAACGGGAAGGGAATAGACTAAAAAGTCTTTCACTAACAGTTTATCCTGATGCAGAAAATAGTGAATTCTGAATTTTACGTCTTTATTATATATTTTTGCATAACCACAAACCAGAACAAGTTCTACGATTCTTGCGATCAATGTTGCGATCGCTGCTCCACGGATTCCTAAGGCTGGAAATCCGAATAATCCAAAGATAAAAATGGCATTAAAGATCACATTACATAAAAATGATACGAGATAAACAACTGTTGCCACGATCACTCGTTCAATGCTTCTCATCACATATAAATATACATTCGTAATTCCCATGATAATATAAGAACATGCCACAATTCTTAAATATTTGACGCCTTCTGCGATTACCTGTGGATCGTTTGTAAAGATTCTCATTAACGATGCCGGAATTGCAAATGCTGCAACAGTAAAAATCGCAGTCACGATCACGGCAGATCTGATCCCCAACGCAAGAATCTTCTCAATCGTTGTCTTGTCACCTTTTCCCCAGTATTGGGCAGTAAGCACAGTGGCACCTGATGTCAGACCAAATAAAAACAGTACCATAATGTACTGAATCTGGCCGGCAAGGGATGCACCTGATAATACCTTTTCACTGACTTTTCCAAGCATCACGACATCGGCTGCCGTTACTCCAACGTTGATGAGATTCTGTAATGCCATCGGAACGACCAGTGCAAATACATTTTTATAAAAATCTTTCCAGTTAATGTTTAAATCATTCAATCTTTTTCTCCTGTTCTTTTTATTGCCTCATAATAGGATATAGAAGCTTTGTCTGCTTGTCAAGCACGTATTATCCGCCTGTAATCTCATTTAGTATCTCCCAAAATCAAAAATAAAAACCACCTAATAAAATCATCCGCAAATTCGTCTTTGCGATATTTATTAAATGGTTTTTACTTTTATAATTAGAATTTAATTTTTTGGCATGTATTATGAATATGTAGTTTATTCTTCGATCTTTAATGCTTCTTCGTTGCTGATCTCTTTGCCGTCTTTTGTTGTTGCAACGTAGTAGATATTACCTTCAGCAGGCTGATAGTAGATATCTAAGTTTGCGATTGTGTTCATTTTGACACCAGTTGCTTTTAAGTTTTCTTTTACAAGCTTCTCTGTGTCTTTTACATCTACGTTACGTTCCTGAAACTGCACTTCGATTTTTGTTTTCATAATGCTCTCCTTCTTTTTAATTGTCTGATCTTTATGTTAACTCTTGATGTGATTGTTATCAGATTGTATCAATGGTATGTACATTGTATTTTCCATACCATTTATAATAACCATTATAAAATATATTTCCAATTTATTCAACTTGAATCTAATTTAGTACAAAATCTAGGCTTTTACTTTTGATTTTCTTTCTGCAATTCTTTTCATGATCACATCTGCGATCCATCCGCATAATAGTCCGATGATCAGTCCTCCTAAAACATCGGTTGGGTAATGCACATATAAGTACATTCTTGAAAATGCGATTAAAATGGATACTACAAGTGCTCCCACTGCCAGTCTTTTTCTTCCTGCAAAATACAATGCACTGACCGATGCAAAAGATGCTGCGGTATGTCCTGAAGGGAAAGAATAATCTCTTAATGGCGGTACTAAAAGTTTTATCGTCTTGTTGATACTATACGGTCTTGGTCGTGCAACGATTGGTTTTAAGATCGCATTGCAGATGATAAGATCAGCAATTAATGCCACCGCCATATAAGCTCCTGCTTTTCTTGTTTTTGGTATCAGTAATAAAATGATCGTTAGAATAATCCATGCAATTCCTGCATCCCCAAGTTTCGTCACGGATGTCATAAATGTATCTAGCATTGGGGTATGTATCGTTTGCAGACCATCTAAAATCTGAAATTCAAATCCCATAATAAGTTACTCTGCCTTTCTTTTATTTTAAAATGCCAGAGTCCCATAAAAACTCTGGCATATTGATTATTATAGCATAAATTCCCTAATTTTATCAAACATTGACTGATATGTGGTATCTTTCGCTTCCAGGATATGTTTCACTCCTGTTTTTTTTAGCTGCTTGGTTGTCTTTTCCCCAATGCTGATACATGGAATATGATCTGTCCATTCTCGTTTTTCTTTCTCCTCTATCTGGTCAAAAAATCTTTTGACTGAGGATGCACAGGTAAATGAAATACTTTTGATATCTTTAATCTCTGGCATTTCCTTTGAATGTACTGGCTTATTTTCATACATGACCTTTTCTGTTACCTGACAGATTGGTGCAAGTGTTTCTTTTAATGTTTCTCCACCCGATGTCCCTTTACAATACAAGATCACATCTTTTGCACACACTTCCTGTTTCAGAAGTTTAGAAAGACCTGTCTCTCCTGCTATCTCCGGCATAAGGTCTGCAATGATTCCATATTCTTTTAAAACATCTTTTGTCTTTTCTCCAACGACTACAATCTTTTTACCGAAAAGATCTCGAAGATCCAGATTGGAGGCTTTCATCTGTTTCATAAAACCATGCACTCCATATCTGCTTGTAAAAATAAGATAAGTAACTTTCTCTAATTCTTCTTTGGAAATCAGCGCCTTTTTATAAGAGATCTCTCCTGTCTGAAATTCCTTGATCTTGTATCCATGATCTTTTAACAGCTGTGCTAGTTTTGATGGCTGATTGCCTACCTTTGTGACCAAATGATAGGTTATATCTTCTGTCTTTCGAATCTCTTTTTGAAGTTTCACAACATCCCCTACGACAATGACTGCTGGTGATGTGAGTTTTTCTTGTTTTGCTTTTTCCTGAATCGTATTTAATGTCGCTGCACATGTTTTCTGTTTTCTGGATGCTGCATTGGAAATGACTGCTACGGGTGTGTCTGCATTCATTCCATGTTTTAATAAATTTTCCTTGATCTCTTCTAATTTTGAAAGGCCCATTAAGAATACTAATGTTTCTTCTGATTTTGCCATGGATGCAAAATTAAGATCAGATAACTGATTTCTTCGGTCATGTGCTGTCACAACACGGAATCCTTTGGAAATTCCACGATGTGTCACAGGAATTCCTGCAAGTTCTGCGGCTGCAATACAAGAGCTGATTCCTGGAATGACTTCACAATAAATTCCCTGAGCAACCAAATATATGGCTTCTTCGCCACCTCGTCCAAAAACAAATGGATCACCGCCTTTTAAGCGCACTACGATATCATATTGTAATGCTTTCTGTACCAATAATTCGTTGATCTGCTCTTGTTTCATTGTATGGTGATGGTTTTCTTTTCCAACATAGATATGTTCGCATCCATATTTTGTCTCATCTAATAATTGTTGTGGAATCAATCTGTCATAGATGACACAATCCGCCTTTTTTAAGATTTCTTTTCCTTTGACTGTGATAAGTTCTGAATCTCCTGGCCCTGCCCCGATCAGATAAACGGTTCCTGCCAGCTGTTTTTTTATATTTTCTACAGCTGTCTGTGCTAAGATTTCTGGATCTGTTCCATAAACTTTTGTGTATGCCTGCCTGCTTCCATCTTCATTCCCAAACATGGCATTTAACTGATAGCCTTTTTCTGTCTTTTGACATCTGGCACCTGCCGGAGTATGGCAGCTGCCTCTCATCTGTTCTAAGAAACTGCGTTCTGCGCATACCTCTCTTACTGTCTCTTCATCAGAAAATACATCTAACATCCGTTGTAATTCTTTCTGGTCTTCTCTTACTTCTAATGCCAGAACTCCCTGTGCTGGTGCTGAGATCATTTCTTCTGCTTCCAGATATTGTGTGATCACATCTTCCATTCCAAGTCTTATAAGTCCTGCTGCCGCAAGAACGATTCCATCCAATTTTTCTTCTTCCATTTTGCGGAGTCTTGTATCGACATTTCCTCGGATATTGACGATTTTAAGATCTGGTCTTTGTTTTAACAGCTGAAATGCGCGTCGTTTACTTCCAGTTCCGATCACTGCACCTTCTCGTAAGTCCGATAGATGTTTTGCTGTTCGAAGGATCAATACATCTCTTGGATCTTCCCTTTTCCATGCCTTTGTGAAAACAAGACCTTTGGCTGGGGTTGACGGCATATCTTTCATACTGTGAACTCCCATATGAATTTCCCCAGAAATGATCTTTTCTTCGATCTCTTTGACAAACAGACCTTTCCCACCGATTTTATCTAATGGTTTATTCTGAATCTTATCACCTTTTGTTTTAATGATCTGAATTTCAAAAGTGTGTTCTGGATAAGTTTTTGCTAATTTGTCCTGAACATATTTTGTCTGGATCAGTGCAAGACGTGATCCTCTTGATCCGATGATATATTTCATAGGTCATTTTCCTTTCTTTGTCTCTATTCCAAAAAGCTGTTCTACCATCTTCTTATAATCTGCCTGTTCCTGTCTTGTTTCTAAATGTTTTAATTCCTGAATCGGTTCTTTGATCATACGCTGCATCGATGCGTTCAGTACTTTCTTTAAAAGTTTCTGCTCTCTTGTTCCAAGATCCATCTTCCTTGATAAATAAGAATAGCTGTCTTCTACGATCTCTGTGCATTTTTCCTGCAGGGAACGGATCGTTTCTTCCATTGGTGCCTGAAACAGCCACTTGATCGTTTCTTCTTTTGCCTGATCGATCATGGTAAAACTTTGTCTGCAAAGTTCTTCACGCTCTGACTGATTGGCTTTGGAAATTTCATTGATCGTATCCAAATTGATCAGATTTACCTTTGGATCATTCATAAGTTTTGGATCAACATCTCTTGGTGTTGCAAGATCTAAAAACGTAACCTGTTTTTCTGGCGTATAATATTCTTTTTTTACAACCACATGTGGTGCAGATGTTGCAGAAACTACGATATCACATTGCTTCATGATCTCATATCTTTGTTCATAAGAAATGATCTCAATCTCTTGAAATTCTTTTTGAACATTTCCTGCATGCGCCAGTGTTCTGCTGCATAAATAAATTTTTCCTGCCTCATATTCATATAGATAGCGAAGGGCGAGAACTGCGGTATCTCCGCTTCCGATCACTAAAACCGTTTTGTCTTTGATCCCACAGATTTTCTGTAATTCGCAGATTCCGATATATCCCACAGATACTGGTTTCTCACTCATTTTAAACGTTGTTTTTACCTTTTTGGCACATGTGATGGCATCTCTTACGACTTTGTTTAGTTCTTTCTTGCTAAATCCCATCGTTCTTGAAAAATCCAAGGCATCTTTTACCTGTCCAAGGATCTGGTCTTCTCCTAACACCATGGATTCTAACCCTGCGGTTACCCGGAACAAATAAGAAACTGCTTTGTTTTCTTCGCAATGTCTGATATATTGCTCGATCTGTGCTTTTTCGAACATACTACAGTAGATATTTTTCATCTCTTTGATCTGTTGTTCATCGTCAAAGAAATAATAAATCTCGCTGCGGTTACAGGTTGATAAGATCATCACCTGTTCAATTCCGATTTCTTCTGCCTTATGAAAAAAAGTAAGCTTTTTCTGATCTGTAAATGAAATTTCATCACGAATGGCAAGATCTGCATTTTTATAATCGATTCCTAGAAATCCAAACTGCATAAGGCCTCTCCTGCAAGTTTACATGTTTTCTCAATATCTTCTTCTGTATGTGCATCAGAAATAAACATTGTCTCAAACTGGGATGGTGCAATGTAAATTCTGCGGTCTAATAAATATCCAAAATAATCTGCATACTGCTTGGTATTGGATGTCACAGCACTTTCAAAGTCTCTGACTTTCTGCTCTGTAAAGAAAACGCTCATCAAAGAACCAATCTGATTGACACAGACATGTCCATTTCCTGCTTTTCTTGCTGCATCCGCAAGTTTCTTAGTTTTTTGTTCCAGTCTTTCATAAATCTGTGGATCATTTTTTAAGATATTTAATGTCTCAATTCCTGCAGTTGTCGCAACTGGATTTCCAGACAGGGTTCCTGCCTGATAAACTGGTCCATCTGGAGAGATCATCTGCATGATTTCCTTTCTTCCACCATATGCACCGATCGGCATTCCACCACCAACGATCTTACCAAGTGTTGTAATGTCTGGTTTGATATTATAATATTGCTGTGCTCCTCCAAGAGACAGTCTAAAACCTGTGATGACTTCATCAAAGATCAGTAAAGAACCATTATTTTTTGTGATCTCTCTTAAAAATTCAAGGAATCCTTCTTCTGGAAGAACTAATCCCATATTCGCTGCAACAGGTTCCACGATCACTGCTGCGATCTGGTCTTTATTTTCTTCAAACAGTCTCTGTACAGAATCTTTGTCATTGTATTCTGCGACTAATGTATTCTTTGTATCGTCTTTTGGAACTCCGGCACTGTCTGGAACGGATGTTGTAAGTGCTCCAGAACCTGCTTTTACCAATAAACTATCGGAATGTCCATGATAACATCCACGGAATTTAATGATCTTATCTCTCCCTGTAAATCCTCTGGCTGCACGGATCGCACTCATAACAGCCTCTGTTCCTGAACTTACCAAGCGGCTTACTTCCATGGATGGAATCAGTTCACTGATCAGTTCCGCTAAGATCACTTCCTTCTCTGTTGGTGCTCCAAAGGTTAATCCATTCTCACAAGATTTCATGACCTTTTTAATTACCTGTGGGTGAGCATGTCCTAAGATTCCAGGTCCCCAGGAACATACATAATCGATATATTCATTTCCATCGGCATCAATAATACGATCACCTTTTGCTGATTCCATAAATCTTGGGGTACGGTTTACCGCACGAAATGCACGAACTGGACTGTTAACCCCGCCTGGGATATGTACTTTTGCTCGTTCATATAACTCTTTTGATCTTGTATCACTCATCTTATCTTTCCTCTTCTTTCAGCCATTTTGCAACATCTAATGCATGATATGTAATGATCATCTTCGCACCTGCACGTTTTAATCCAACCATATTTTCCATGACGATCTTTTTCTCATCGATCCAGCCATTTGCGGCTGCTGCTTTCACCATCGCATATTCCCCGCTTACATTGTATGCAACGATTGGAATGTTATATTTCATAGATGCTTCTTTCATAATATCCATATAAGCAAGTGCTGGTTTTGCAATGATTAGGTCTGCACCTTCTTTGATATCTTCCCCGATCTCACGCATCGCTTCCTGTCCGTTAGCTGGGTCCATCTGATATGTTTTTCTGTCTCCAAATCCGGGTGCGGAATGTGCTGCATCACGAAATGGTCCATAATATCCTGATGCAAACTTGGCACTGTAAGACATGATCGGTGTGTATACAAATCCGGCTTCATCTAACGCTTCACGGATTGCTCTCACTCGAAGATCCATCATATCACTTGGTGCAATGATATCTGCCCCTGCTTTTGCATAACTTACAGATGCTTTGGCAAGAAGCGGCAGTGTTTCGTCGTTTAAGATCACGCCATCTTTGACAAGACCGCAATGTCCATGTGAAGTGTATTCGCAAAGACAAACGTCTGCAATGATGATCAGTTCTTCGTAATCTTTTTTGATCTGGCGGATCGCTTTCGGCACGATTCCATCTTCGGCATATGCACCGCTTCCGACCTCATCCTTGTGATCTGGGATTCCAAAGATTAAAATGGCTTTGATTCCTGCCTCTTTGATCCTGTTAATTTCTTCTGGCAGGCGGTCTAAAGAATACTGATAAATTCCCGGCATGGATTCTACGGGATGTTTGATATCTTCCCCTTCTGTCACAAAGATTGGATAGATCAGTTCATCGATTCTTACATGATTTTCTCTTACCATATCTCTCATATAATTAGTTGTTCTTAATCTTCTTGTACGTTCCATTTTGCTGTTCCTCGATTTCACTCTGATTTTTTATATACTTTTGAATGATTTCATTGATTCGTTGTTCTTCTAATGAATCAATATCTTCTAATCCGATTTGTAATAATTCTTTATAAAATGCCTTGCGCTGCTGTTCTGTTGCAATACATGATTTTGCAAGCGTCCTAAGACCTCCTAAAATCTGTGCGATCTGTCCTAATTCTTCTGTCAGATCAGGTTTGATCTTTTTCTTTAAATATTGTGTGATCACAGGACTTTGGCCACCGCTTGAAAATGCTGCCACCACTTCTCCCTCCTTGACATAGGCTGGAAAAATAAAACTGCAGTCTTCTTTTTGATCGACCGCATTGACAGGTATCTTCTTTTGTCTACAGATCTGGCTGATCTTATGATTGATTTCCTTGTCGTCAGTTGCTGCAACCACAAGATCTGCCTCATCAAAATCTTTGTCCATAAACGATCGAAAGATCCGGCAGATATCATTCATCTGCCGAATCTGTAGTATCATCTCTGGTGCGATCACGGTAACATCCGCTTCAAAATCTTTTAAGACTTCGATCTTACGAAGTGCGATCTTACCGCCGCCGATCACAAGACATTTTTTCTTCTTTAGTTGTACAAACATTGGAAAATATGCCATTGTCTTTGTCCTATTTTATATATTCTTTTGCGATCTCTTTGATTCCGTCTGGGTGTTTTAAATTCCACTGTGCAAAGTCAAGCCCTTCACTCTCAACTGCCTGTCCTAATTTTACTAAGAACTGTGGAATATCTTCTTCTAAAATGATTCCAACTTCTTCTCCCATCTTCTCTTGTCCCTGAAGATCAGATCCATTGATATGAAGCACAAATGCAGAATGTGCAATTTTGTCGATCACTTTCATACTTCCGTGGAATCCGATCTCTCCGATCTGATGTGTTCCACAAGAAGACATACATCCGGAAATATGAATCTTAGGAAGTGAACCATCCTTTAATCCAGCTTCTTTTTCTGCTTGGATCACTTTGTGTAATAATCCCTGGGAATCTCTTAATCCAACCTGGCAGATTGTTGCACCGATACAAGATACAGATGTCTCAAACAGTGTTTCTGCCCCGTCACTTGTTATCTCTAAGACTTTCTCTGCTTCATCTCCCGTAAGATTAATGATATACATTGTCTCATCTGGTGAGATACGTGCTTCGACTTCATCCATATCTTTGATGACATCATAAATCTCACCTAATTTCTCAGGTTTTGGACAGCCACCAAATGGATGATAAGAAACTGTATATAAACCTTCCTGTTTCTGCTCGATCACACGTTTTCCAGAGACTTTGCTTCCATCTCCCTGTTTTGTTACTTCAGGAATCTCTACATGAAGATCTAAATCCTGTCCCGATGCAAGAACTTCATCTAATTTCTCATGGAATGCGTTGATATAGCCTTCTTCTCCCAAAGTCTCCTGCATATAACGTGTTCTTGCTCTTCCACGCTGTTTGTAATTTCCATGTGCGATAAATGTCTCTCTCATTGCACAGATATAATAAAGAATCTTCTCTGGTTCTACATTCTCTGCAACTTTCAGTCCGAATCTTGCATTATTTCCAAGTCCTCCAGCACTGTAGACATCAAAGTTTCCATCTTCTCTTGCCACAAACCCAAGGTCACGGAATGTTGCATGTGTCTCATTTGCAGGGCTGTTTGAGAATCCTACTTTTAGTTTTCTTGGCATGACTTCTTTTTTGATAAATGTCATTAAATATTCTCCAGCTGCTTCTGCGTATGGAAGAACGTTAAAATGCTCTCCTTTTTCAACACCAGATAATGGGGATACCGTTACATTACGTGGAAAATCTCCACCGCCGCCCATTGTGACGATGCCGTGATCTAATCCACCTTCCATGATTCCATAGATGGCTTCTGGCTGTAAGTTATGTAACTGAATTGTCTGGCATGTTGTTAAATGAACTTTATCTACATTATATGTTTTAATACTGTCTGCAATAAATTTTAATTTGTCTTTTGTTAAATGACCGCCTGCCATACGAAGACGGATCATACTCGCTTTTCCATCTTTCTGTGCATAACTTCCGTAACCACCGGAAAATCCTTTGTAATCTGCTTTACTTAGTTCTCCTGCATAAAACTGGTCTGTCTTTTCTTTAAATGCTGGCAGGTCTTTTTTCCATTCCTGTGGATTGATCGTTTCCATATGTAAAATTCCTTTCTGAATGTTTTGTATCGTTAGTTATGTAAATTCAGTCTCTCTTATCATACCACATTTACATAATCGTTTGAATGATTTCTTTCCTTTTCTACAAGAAATGATTCTATGGCTCCTGCAAGGTTTTTATGTCCTTCTTCATTCATATGTTCCATATCTGCCTTGCTTGGCTTTGCCACATCACTTGCTGCAAGAAAATCGCATCCGTATTTCCATGCGATATTTAGGTATGTCTGTTTTAATTGTTTGGATACTTTCACAGAATGTTGGTCAAATTCGGGATCGAATCCTGGTTTCCATACATCTTCTCCAAGTTCGATTGGAGATACCAATAAAATATCAATCGCTGGATCTGCTTTTCTGATCTGCTGGATCAGTTTCTCGATTCCTTTTCCAATACGCTCGGCACTTGCATGGTTGTATGTTTTGCAGTCATTGGTTCCAAGCATTAAAACAACCTGGTCAAGTGGTGCGTGTGTCTCTAAGATCATTGGAAGTACTTTCGCTCCATTTCTTCCGTCTCTTGTCGCATCGTCAAAAATGCTGGTTCTTCCGCATAGTCCTTCTTCAATGATTCTATATCCTTTATCGTAAAGCTTCTCTGATAAAATTCCTGTCCATCTTGTTTCCCTATCATATCTTCTGTTTGTTCCTGGAATAAGTCCATATGTATTGGAATCTCCGAAGCATAATATTTCTTTCATATCTGTCACCTTCTTCGTTATATTTCATATAATTTCAATAGGAATAATATGATTATAAGAAATGTGTTCGTGATTGTCAATAGGTTTGTGGAAGAAAAATCCCCTATAGGATATAGAAATATCTTATAGGGGATTATATGTTATTATTATATGATGTAAGTGTCAAAAGTATAAATTGCGATTGTGCTTGCACAAATAAGCGATTTATACTTATTGACACTCTCATCATTATATAAGTTAATTTATAAAGGGCTTAATTATTCTTCTTCCCAAACAGCAAACTTACGATCACACTTAAAACAATTGTGATCACCATATCAGGAAGTGTATTTCCAAGGATTGTATCAACCCCCATTAACCAACGGTATGCAATAAATCCAACAACCCATACAAGCATGTTCTGGATACATACAGATTTTCTTGAAAAATCCTGATGCAAGATAAAGAAATCTGCAATCTGCACTGCGATCATTGGTGCAAAGACAGATCCGATCAGATATAAGAAATCTGTGATATCATCCATTGGATAAACGATAGCTCCAATCGTTCCGATCACTGTTGCTGCGATTGCAATCCATTTTCCATTGATATTCTTAGATAAAGATTCACTAGAAATTCCTGCTGACCATGCATCTAAGAATGTTGTTGTAACTGTTGAAAATACGATAATTAACAGTCCTGCAATTCCAAGCCCTGCTTTTACCATGATCTGTGCGATATCGGATTCTCCGGTAAAGATAGAGATTCCCATACCGATCACATACATCCAACAGCTGACTAATCCATAAACGATCACACTTGCCCATGTTGCTTTCGTTGGTTCTTTGGCTTCTCTTGTGTAGTCACTGATCAGTGGAAGCCATGATAATGGCATTGCTACAGCAAGTTCTACGGCTGCTCCGAAAGTTAATCCATCATTTGCAACTGTATTTAATGATCCGTGTCCAAAAATGATATAGCTTAATACTAATGTTAAGATAAATAAAGCTGCCATCGCAACTGTATTGATCTTTCCTAAACTTTCAATTCCAACTAAGATCCAAATAATGATCAGTCCACCGATCACAACTGGCCATACCCAGTTTGCGACATTGAAAATTCCTGCTGCAGCTAATGATCCGTCATAGATCATGATCGCAGTCCATCCAACTAACTGTAGGATATTTAAAACCGCAAATAATAAAGCTCCTGTTGATCCAAAGCTCATTTTTACTGTTTCCATCGCACTTTTTCTTGTCTTTCCACCGATAAATCCGGCAAAAAACATCATTCCACATCCAATGATATGTCCGATGATGATCGCTAATAATCCCTTAGTAAATCCTAAAGGTGCGAAACTTGTACCTGTTAAAATCTCCGCTAATGAAACTCCGGCTCCAAACCAGATCAGTCCGTTTTCAAAAATTGATGTTCTTCTATTTCCCATTTATTTATGCCTCTTCTTTCCATTCATCTTTTAAGTCAAATGCATGATTCATAGGTCCGCTTCCGGCTCCTAGATCTAGCATATCTGCCAATGCTCTTGAAATATAGTCTTTTGCACGCTGTACAGAAGTCTTAAGGTCAAAACCTTTGGCGAGATTTGCTGCGATAGCACTTGAAAGAGTGCATCCTGTTCCATGTGTATTTGGGTTATTAATTCTTTTTCCTTTAAACCAGGAAATTTCTTCTTTTGTATATAAAAGGTCATTTGCATCGTTAATATTATGACCACCTTTTAATAACACTGCGCATCCAAGATCTTCATAGATTGCTTTTGCAGCCGCTACCATGTCTTCTTCTGTGTGAATCTCCATTCCACAAAGGATTTCTGCCTCTGGGATGTTTGGTGTAATTACCGTTGCGATCGGTAATAATTCTTTCTTTAATGTATCTACAGCATCTTCTTCTAATAATCTTGATCCGCTCGTTGCTACCATAACCGGATCGACAACAATGTTTTCTGCTTTATAATACTGTAATCTCTCTGCGATCGTCTGGATCAGTCCGCTTGAGGAAACCATTCCGATCTTCACTGCATCGGGTCTGATGTCTTCAAAGACTGCGTCGATCTGTTTCTTTAAAAATTCTGGATCTGCTTCTAGTATTCCTGTTACGCCGGTTGTATTCTGGGCTGTCAGTGCTGTGATCGCACTCATTGCAAATACACCATTCATTGTCATGGTTTTTAAATCAGCCTGTACTCCAGCGCCTCCACTGGAATCACTTCCAGCGATTGATAATGCTGTTCTCATAAGTATCTCTTCCTTTCTCTTATGCATTACTTTTATATTGCGATCAAAGGTGGTGCCCCCAATTGACCGCATTATTTCGTATCACTATGAATTCTCCATGGATTTTCCCATAATAGAATTCCCTCATAACATAAAAAAGTGTCTTCGACACTTCAACTCCCCTGCCCCTCATTCTTGAGGGGTGGG
>CAJMOO010000021.1 GCA_905215045.1 uncultured bacterium
AAGATGCCTGCAAAGCCGTTGTAGAAAAGCCAGAAGATGAAAATGGAGTATCATCGTTTCAGGCATTAATGGTATCTACCGCATCACGAGTTGGAACAGGAAATATCATTGGAGTATCGTCCGCTATCTGCATTGGAGGATTTGGCTCTGTATTCTGGATGTGGATCATTGCGATCATCGGAAGTGCATCCGCACTGATCGAAAGTACGCTGGCACAGATTTATAAGAGAAAAGGAAAAGATGGAGAATGTTACGGAGGACCGGCATATTACATTGAAGCAGCACTTCACTGCAGACCATTAGCGATCATATTCTGTATTTCCATGATCGCAACGTATGCATTTGGATTTAATATGCTCGCATCTTATAATTTACAATCTACATTTTCAGGATTCTCATTTTATGATGTAAAATGGACGCCATGGATCATCGGAGGAATTCTTGCAGTGATCACAGGATGGTGTCTCTTAGGCGGGGGATCAAGAATTGTAAAAGTAACATCTACATTAGTGCCAGCTATGGGGGTTGCATATATTCTGATCTCTGTGATCGTTATGATTATCAACCGTGCATATCTGCCAGTTGTATTTTCAAAGATCATCAGCGAAGCATTTGATTTCAAAGCAATTTTTGGTGCATTTGCAGGATCAGCTATGATGCAGGGAATCAGAAGAGGTCTGTACTCCAATGAAGCAGGTATTGGATCAGCACCAAATGCTTCTGCATCCGCACAAGTAAGTCATCCAATCAAACAGGGCTTAGTACAGATGTTATCCGTATTCATTGATACCCTGCTTTTATGCACAGCAACAGCCATGATGTGTTTGTCATCAGGAATCGCCCCTGCGCAAGAATTACAGGGGGCACCATGGGTACAGGCAGCACTGCATGAATCCTTAGGAAACTTCGGACCACTCTTTATCACAGTAGCGATGGTATTGTTTGCATTTACAACACTTCTTGGAAATTGTTTTTATTGTGATAACTTGTTAAATTATATCCACAAAGGACAGCCATCAAAGACATTCATGAAAGGATTTCGTATAGTATCTGCACTGGTTGTGTTCATTGGTGCAGGAATGGAAGTTTCTATGCTTTGGAATATTTCAGATGTTTTGATGGGAGTTATGGCACTGATCAATATTCCAGTGATCTTGATTTTGTCAAATACAGCACTGAAAGCATTGGAGGATTATGAAAAGCAGAAGAAAAATGGAGAGAATCCAGTGTTTAAGACTGGGAATATTGGATTGGAATACGAGACGGATTATTGGAGCTAGATTTATATTTTTTACTTTTGATACTGACATTATCATGGTATAATTAAAGAAAGATTCTAGGCAAAACAGACGAAAGTCTGTGACGCAAAGCTAAAGGGCCTGTAAAATGGCAGCCAGTTGCAGAAAATGATAGGCACTGTCTGTTTGGCAGTGCTGTTTTATTTCATAGAGATTTCATAGGGAATTTGTAGGGGATTTTTATGAATTGAGGGAGGATAAAGTTATGAAGTTAAGAAAATTATTGAGCCTGTCTATTGCAGCTATATTACTATGCTTTACAGGCTGCGTGAATAAAAATACATTGAGTAAGCATGAGCCGATCACAATTCTGGCCCCTTATTTAGAATGTGATCGTTTAGTTGATCTGGTACATAAAAAATACCCAGAAATAAATTTGAAAGTTCTTTCTTATTCAGGTGCAAATACAACAACATATTTACAAAATATGTTAGTAGCAGATGATCTGCCGGATATTTGTACACAGACTATTTATGATCCTAATATTGACGATGTGAGTGACAAGATGATCGATCTTGCTGGTTATGATTTTACAGATAATTATGTGGAATCTAGATTGCAGGATATTTCAGATGATGGAGCTATTTATATGCTTCCATCAGCCTATAGTTGTATAGGTATCACATATAATAAGACCTTGTTAGAAAAACATGGATGGAAACTTCCAAAATCTTTTCATGATCTTGAAAAGCTGGCGAAAAAGGCGAAAAAAGCAGAGGTACAGTTGTGTCTGACACAGATTGAATATCCAGGCTATGGCTTTCAATATATGTGTAATATTGCAGATACGGCATTTTTAGGTACATTCCAAGGCAAGCAATGGCAGAAAGATTATCTGACAGGAAAGGCTAATGTGAGTGATACAAAGAAAATGATGGATTGTATGGATTATATTCAGAAATGGAAAGATCTGGGTATGTTTACTGCCAATAAAAAGAATCCACAGAGTGATGACGAGACTATAAAAGAATTTATGAAAGGTAATACATTATTCTTACTGGGAAGTAAAAATGGAATTGGAGAAACAGATGGCACAAAGGATAAGTTTGGGTTAATGCCATATCTTTCTGAAGATGGAAGCCAGAATGTATACATTTTGAACGTGACACGTTTTCATGGACTGAGTAAAAAATTAGAAAAGGATCCGCAAAAGCTTAAAGATGCATTAAAAGTTATGAAAGTGATCTCTTCCGTGGAGGGAACAAGTGCATTATATGAAGAAGCAACTTTAAAAGCGAACCTTCTTCCATTTAAAGATTGGAATGCAGATAATACGTATTATGGGGATATTGCTGATGAGATCAATGCCGGGAATACGGCACCGCTTATCTATGTAGGGTGGGAAAATACATTGGTCAATACAGGATACCGTATGCTAGAATACATTCAGGATAAGGCAACGATAAAAGATGTTGTGGATCAATTGGACAAGGATCAGGATCGTGTGGTCAACAATAAGCCAGAAGTTATCACAACTACGACAGAAGTTATCTCTCAGAAGAGTTGTGCAAAACTGATCGGCAGATGTTTTATGGAAGCAACAAAAAGTGATGCAGCACTGATTTCTTTAGGAAAATGGATCAAAGGAAATGGAAAAGAGCAGAATATGGCTGGTGTGAATGGAAAACTTTATGCACAGGATATTACGGAAAGTGATATTTGTTCTATTCTTCCAACAGGATGGTATGATACGATACAAACCGTACAATTATCAGGAAGAGAAATCAAACAATTATGTAAAGATGGTTATGATGCTGCTGGTACGGGCAATACCTATCCATATGTATTAGTGAAGGATAAAAAGCTTGAAGCAGATCAAACTTACAAAGTCGTGATCTGCGGAGCAGGTAAAGAACTTACATTAAATGACAGTGGCATTGTGGGAATGAATGCAGCAAAAGATTTCTTTTCAAAATTTAAAACCCTAAGTGAGGCGGATGTGAAATGAGATTCAGTCAAAACAATATGTTAGAGAAGACAAAGAAATACAAAAAGATCATAGTTGTCTGTATTGTTGCAATCTTATTTATGGTCATTTCATTTATTTTCATATATCAGACATACATTCAAAAGATTATTTATGAAGAACGGTTAAATCAGATGGATGAAGTTACGCATCAGATGTTTTTAAATCTGGAAGATGTAATGGAAACAAAATGGGATTATGTCAAGGTGCAATGTAATATCATAGAAGCTGCTGATATACGGACTACCGAGGATTTGAGTCTGCATATGAAAAGAATAACTGATTTGTATGAATTTGCAGATTCAAAAATAACATTGCTGGCTGTTGATGACAGTGGAAAGTACTATACAGAAGAAGGAAATCAGGGGATGGTAAGGGATACATATCATTTTGAACATAGTCCTAAAAAGATCAACTATGTATCGAATTTTATGACGACAAATGAATCCCGTATGGTTTTTTTAAAGAAATTAGAGCATCCGATCAGGCTTCAAAGTGGACAGACTATCAATTATTATGGATTATATCAGGATATGCATGAACTGAATGAATATTTTGGATGTGATGCCTATGAAAATAATAACAGTGTCTATATTCTTGATGATAATGGTTTTAAACTGTTCAATAGTAATAAGGTGGAACTGATCAAAGGACATAATGTGTTCACGGTATTAAAGAAGATGCAATATCTACATGATTCTTCATTTGACAAAGCAGAAAAAGAATTAAAAGAAAAGGGTGTGAGTTATTCTAATGCCATACTCGATGGGACGGAATACTTTTATGTTTTAAAGAAAATGGATCATGCGGCATGGAACTTGATCTTTCTCGTTCCTGCAAAATATGTAGCGACCAATACGGTAAGGCTTGTGAAGTTGATCATATGGTTTATTATCTTGTTTGCAGTTGTTGCCGCTGGTTGTATGATCAAAGGAATCGTTACAGTTCTTAGAAAAAGCCAGAGCGAAGCAATTGAAATCGAAAGAGAAAATAATACAAGACTGGAAACAATAAATACAGAACTCACGCAAGCTAAACGGGCGGCTGAGCAGGCTTTTGAAGTCGCTAACAATGCAAGTCAGTCCAAAAGTGATTTCCTGGCTAGTATGTCTCATGATATCCGTACACCGATGAATGCGATCATGGGTATTACATCCTTGATCAGACATGATGCAGGGAATAAGGATAAGGTGATCGAGTATGTTGATAAAATAGATGTTTCTGCACAGCATCTTTTGGGAATCATTAATGACGTTTTGGATATGAGCAAGATTGAAGCAGGAAAAACTGTTTTCAGTTATTCTGATTTTTCTATTCTGGAGTTTATGCAGGAGATTCAAACGATGTTCTGTCCACAGACAGAGGAAAAGCATCAGTCTTTGGTGATTCATCATGAGAACATCGTGCATGAATGGGTCAATAGCGATTATGTTCATTTGATGCAGATTTTCAGCAATCTGCTTTCAAATGCAGTAAAGTATACACAGAAGGGTGGAAAGATCCAGTTTCTTGTAGAAGAATGTGAAACGAAATCCAGTGCGTATGCAAAGTATCATTTTGCAGTTATTGATAATGGTGTAGGTATGTCTGAGGATTTCAAAGACAAGATCTTTGATACTTTTACCCGTGAGGAAAGTTCCTTGACAAATAAGATACAGGGAACAGGGCTTGGAATGGCGATCACCAAGAATCTGATTGAAGCAATGGGAGGAACCATTGATGTCGATAGTGAACTGGGACTGGGAAGTTGTTTTGAGGTCTTTATGGATCTTAAAATTGCAGAAGAGTCTGTTTCGTCAGCATTGCAGGTAGAAGAAAGTGAGACATATGATGATATTATGAAAGGAATGAGGTTCTTGTGTGCAGAGGATAATGAGCTGAATGCGGAGATCTTGATGGAACTGTTAAAGATCAAGGGAGCTGAGTGTACTGTCTGTGAAAACGGTGAAAGGATTCTCGAGACATTTGAGCGATCTGCTCCTGGAGATTATGATATGATCCTGATGGATGTGCAGATGCCTGTTATGAATGGCTATGAGGCGACGAAGGCAATTCGCAGAAGTTCCCATGAACTGGCAAAGAAGATTCCGATCATTGCCATGACTGCCAATGCATTCTCAGAGGACATTCAGCATTCTCTGGCAGCCGGTATGAATGCACATGTTTCAAAACCGGTTGAGATGAAGGTGCTGGAAAAGACGATCAGAAGCATAAAATCTGGTGGGGGGGGGTACCGAACCGCAGGTCACTGTACAGTGACGAATGGAAAGTAACCGGACATAGAAGAATCAAAAAGGATAGTTAGGGATAGACAGAAAATGAAAGGAAAAAGAGTGATTGCAGGCATTCTGCTTGCGGGAATTTTAGCAGTCACCCTGGCAGGGTGTAAAAACACAGATAACACGAAAGAAGAAACCGAAAAGCCTGTTATTACCCTCGGCAGTGACAACTATCCACCATACAATTATCTGAATGAGGATGGTGTACCGACGGGAATCGATGTAGAACTGGCTACGGAAGCTTTTAAAAGAATGGGATATCAGGTGGAGGTTGTCCAGATCAACTGGGAGAAGAAAAAAGAACTGGTGGAGAGCGGAGAGATTGACTGTATCATGGGATGTTTTTCCATGGAAGGACGCCTTGACGATTACCGCTGGGCGGGACCATACATAGCAAGCCGTCAGGTGGTCGCTGTAAATGAGAACAGTGATATCTATAAACTGAGTGACCTGGAGGGAAAGAACCTGGCGGTTCAGTCTACAACCAAACCGGAAGGCATCTTCCTGAACCGGACGGATGAGAGGATCCCAAAACTGGGAAATCTGATCAGCCTCGGGCACAGGGAACTGATCTATACGTTTCTGGGAAAAGGATATGTGGATGCAGTTGCTGCACATGAGGAATCCATCGTCCAGTATATGAAAGATTATGATACAAGCTTCCGCATTCTGAAGGAACCATTGATGGTCGTCGGGATAGGAGCTGCTTTTGCAAAGAATGATGACAGAGGGATCTGCGAACAGATGAATCAGAAGCTGGAAGAAATGCACAAGGATGGTACCTCCCTGAAGATCATAAAAAAATATATGGATGATCCAGAGAAATATTTGGAGGTGGATGATCTTGGATATTAATGGAAGAGAAAAAGCAAAACGATTCTGGATAGTTGTTGGTTTGCTTGGCATCTGTATGTTTGTCACTGCAATTTTTTGTTTTTTTCATACGGAAAAAAACGAAGCTGAGAAAAGAATGGTGGAGATTGTAAACTATGTCAAAGTACAGTGCTCAACCTATACTCATTATAATGAATCTTCAGAATCAAAAAGTCTCCTTCGTGCGATCGAAAGTGCCAGACAGATGAGTACAAATATTGATATGGAAGTAAAGAATAGAAAGCAGTTAGACCGAAAGTTTCTGAAAGAGAATCTGCAGTCACTCTGGGTGGATGGTATTCTTGTATTGGATGAAGAAGGAAAGAAAGTCTGTGAATACAGTATGGATGAAGGTTTGATGGATGAGATGATTGATTATCTGCAAAAAGATATCATTATGGATTACACAGGATATAAAGAAAGATCTTATTCAGAACGGATTGCCAGAGGAGATGGATCACGTATCGATATCGCAGCCTGCGCCAGAAAAGATGCCCCAGGGATCGTTGCAGTTTACTATTACACATCTCCGAGATTTATCAGAAATTATACTTTAACGATCCAGAGTCTTTTAAAGGGGTACAATACTGAGAAAGACGGGACGATCATTGTTGCAGACAAAGGGAAGATTATTGCCAGTAACGATGAGAAATTATTGGCACAGGATGTCGCAGACAATGAGATTATTCAGAAAATGAAGAAGCATACAGATAGTCGGCATATCTTTCATCTGAAGAATAAAGGAACTGGATGCTATGGTATCATGCTGAAACAAAGGGATTATTATATCTACATGTATTTACCAGATAAAGAGGTATTCAGTAATCTGCCACTCAGGGTAACAGGTGTTGTATTCCTTTATCTTATCATTCTTAGTTTTTTATGGTTCTGGATATATACAACCAATCTGGCACATCAGAAACAGGAACAGGAAAAAGATGAGAAATATAAAGCAGAACTTCTGAAATCGGCAAAAAAAGCAGAGGCAGCGAACGAGGCGAAAACTGAGTTTCTCCAGAGGATGAGCCATGATATCCGGACACCGATCAATGGAATATGCGGTATGATCGATGTGGCGGAGCATTATGTAGATGATATGGAAAAACAGACAGAATGCAGGGCAAAGATCAAAGAAACATCTCATCTGTTACTGGAATTGATCAATGAAGTTTTGGATATGAGTAAGCTGGAATCGGACGAAGTAGTTCTGGAAGAAATTCCATTTAATCTAAACAATATTTCCAAGGAAATCTTTGTTGTGATCGAACAGATAGCTGCAGAACAAAATATTCGGATCGTGTGGGAGAAAGAAGAAATCACACACTGGAATCTGATCGGAAGCCCAGGATATGTAAAAAGGATCATGATGAATATTTTGTCAAATGCGGTAAAATATAATAAAGAAAACGGATATATCTACATCAGCTGCCAGGAATTTACATCGGAGCAGGAGGGAAGAGTGACGATTGAATTTATCTGCCGAGATACAGGAATTGGTATGACAAAGGATTTCCAGAAACGCCTTTTTGAACCGTTTGCACAGGAGCATACTGGAAGCCGTACAAAATTTTCCGGAACAGGGCTTGGAATGCCGATCACGAAAAAACTGATCGAAAAAATGGGAGGAATGATCACGTTTGAAAGTAAGAAGGGAGAAGGCACAACCTTTGTGATCAGGATTCCATTTAAAATAGATCAGGATGCTGATCAACGTGAAGAACAGGAAGCTATATCAGAAAAATCTATAAAAGATCTGAAGATCCTTCTGGTGGAAGATAATGAGCTGAATATGGAAATCGCAGAATTTGTGATTCAGAATGAAGGTGCATCTGTGACGAAGGCATGGAATGGCCAAGAAGCTGTTGAGATATTCAAAAAAAGCAGACCAGATGAATTTGATGTCATCCTGATGGATATCATGATGCCAGTTATGAACGGTTATGAAGCAGCAAAGATGATCCGTGCACTGGACAGAGATGATGCAAAAACGGTTCCGATCATAGCAATGACGGCAAATGCGTTCACCGAGGACAGATTAAAGTCAAAAGAGTCGGGAATGAATGAACATATCGCGAAACCTATAGATGCAAAATTATTAGTAAAAGTGATCAGTGAATTAGTAAAAAATAAAGAGGAGGATTCGTAATGAAAAAGAGAAAATGGAATAGAGTTTTTTCTGTACTTTTGGTAATGGTGACAGTCATATCACTTATGTCAGGATGTGGCAAGAAGAGTGTGAAAAAAGAAGAGAAAGATACGATCACAGTATATTTATGGAGTACAAATTTATATGAAAAATATGCACCATACATTCAGAAACAGCTTCCAGATATTAATATTGAATTTGTAGTAGGTAACAATGATCTGGATTTCTATCGGTTTCTTAAGGAAAATGGCGGATTGCCAGATATCATAACTTGCTGTCGTTTTTCACTACATGATGCAAACCCTCTGAAAGGCAGTCTGATGGATCTTTCCACAACCAATGCAGCAGGTGCTGTCTATAATACATACCTCAACAATTTTATGAATCAGGATGGCAGTGTAAACTGGCTTCCAGTGTGTGCGGATGCGCATGGGTTTGTAGTTAACAAAGACCTTTTTAAAAAGTATCATATCCCTCTGCCAACAGATTACAAAAGTTTTGTTTCTGCTTGCCAGGCATTCAAAAAAGTGGGGATCCGTGGATTTACTGCAGACTATTCTTATGATTATACTTGCATGGAAACACTGCAGGGACTATCTGCATCAGAGCTGTCTACAGCGGCTGGACGTAAATGGCGTACTGTCTATAGTGACCCTGATAATACAAAGAGAGAGGGTTTGGACAGTAAAGTCTGGCCGGAGGCTTTTGAACGTATGGAGCAATTCATTCAGGATACAGGGTTGAGCAAAGATGATCTGAATATGAATTATGATGATGTGATGGAGATGTATAAAAGTGGTAAGCTAGCTATGTACTTTGGAAGTTCTTCTGGTGTAAAAATATTTCAGGATCAGGGCATTGATACAACATTTCTTCCATTCTTTCAACAAAATGGAGAAAAATGGCTGATGACGACACCATATTTTCAAGTGGCGCTGAACCGTAACCTGACAAAGGATGAAACACGCCGGCAGAAAGCAATGAAAGTGTTGAATGTAATGCTGTCAGAGGATGCACAGAATCGGATCGTTTATGATGGTCAGGATATATTAAGCTATAGTCAGGATGTAGATACACATCTTACAGAATATCTCAAAGATGTCAGACCCGTGATCGAAGAAAATCATATGTATATCCGAATCGCATCCAATGACTTTTTCAACGTATCCCAAGATGTAGTCTCTAAGATGATTTCAGGAAAATACGATGCCAAACAGGCTTACCAGTCATTTAATACAAAGCTTCTGAAGAAGAAATCTGATTCTGAGAAGATCGTGCTCGATTCAAAGAAAGCTTATTCCAATCATTTTCATACCAACGGGGGGAATGAAGCGTATTCTGTTATGGCAAATACTTTGCGTGGCGTCTACGGTACGGATGTGCTGATCGCAACAGGAAACAGCTTTACAGGAAGTGTACGGAAGGCAGGATATACGGAAAAAATGGCTGGCAATATGATCATGCCAAATGGTCTTTCAGCTTACAAACGGAAGATGAGCGGGGCTGAGCTGAAAAAGACGGTCAGAAATTTTGTAGAAGGTTATCAGGGTGGTTTCAATCCATTTAACCGTGGCTCCCTGCCTGTGGTCAGTGGTATTTCTGTAGAGATCAAGGAAACGGATGATGGTTATACATTAAGTAAAGTTACAAAGAATGAAAAACCAGTTCAGGATAAGGATACCTTTACTGTAACCTGTCTTGCGACACCACAACATATGGAAGCATATCCAACGGGTAAAAACATTGTATTTGATAGAGAAGATATTTCGGTGAAAGATACTTGGACAAAATATGTTTTGGAGGGTGATGCCGTTCTCGCGAAGCCTGAAGCCTATGTGAATTTGAGGTGAGAGGAATGGATGTTAAGAATCATAATATGAACAAAAAGAAATCGATCATGAGAAAACGATTCAGGATCATTGCCTTTCTTGCGTTCTTTCTTGGAATCATTATGGCTGTTTCTCAATATTTTGAGTTTGTATCGAAAACTGTCTATGAGGAAAGCGTTTCTCATCTGACCGAAGTTTTCCATCAGTCGAATAATATGTTAGGTGAACTGACACATAAGAATCTGATGTATCTTCATATGTGGAGTGAGTATCTGCAGGATGCTCCAAGTGAAAGCAAAATTCGTGATTATATAGATAAAGCGCAGAAAGATGCGGGATTTTTATATTTTTATTTCCTATCAGCTGACGGTAACTATAAGATGACAACAGGTGAAACAGGTTATCTTGGATTACAGGAAAATATTGAAGATGAGATTCAAAAGGGCAATGATATCATAACCAATGCAGCAGTTCCCGGAAAATCCCAGATGCTTGTTTTTGCCAGCCCGAAGGCTCATGGAAGTTATCAGGGATTTAAATATGATGCAATTGCTATTGCCTATGAAAACGCTGATATAGTAAATGTACTCGATATCTCTGCGTTTAATGGAAAAGCAAAGAGTTATGTTCTTCATCCAGATGGTCGTGTTGTGATCGATCATTCTTTGGAGTTATGGGGAAATGTGTATAACTTTTTTGGCATTCTGAGAGAACATACAGATATCTCCGAAAAAGAGATCCTTGAAATTTCAAAGAAATTTAAAGAGGGACATACAGGTGCGATGTTACTAAATCTGGATGGAAAGGATTACTATCTTGTTTATGAAAAATCAGGTATTCAGGACTGGATATTTCTGGGACTTGTCCGGGCAGATATCGTCAATGCCAGTATGAACACTTTGCAACTTAGTACGATGCTTCTTGTAGGGGCAGTCGTGCTCTGTATTACAGCCATTCTTATTGGATTTATTTTGCGAAAAAACAGTGTAAGACTGAAGAAAAAAGACACAGAGATATTGTACAGGGATGAGCTGTTTCAAAAGTTGTCGATGAATGTTGACGATGTATTCTTAATGTTGGATGCAAAAACGTATCAGGCGGATTATGTCAGTCCGAATATAGAAAAACTGTTGGGAATCACTGTAGAACAGATTCGGAAAGATATTTGTGTTTTAGGAGAACTGCATTCTGAGGATACGGAAGACCAGAAAAAGGATTATCTAAAGGAGATTCAGGTTCATGAACAGCAGGAATGGGATTTTGAATATGTCCATCAGAAAACAGGAGAACGACGTTGGTTTCATAGTGTTGCAATGGGCAGTGAGCTGAATGGAGATAAGAAATATATTCTGGTTATGTCGGACCGTACTGCTGACAAGAAGATGAACCAGGCACTTTCTGAAGCAGTCCATGCTGCGGAGAATGCCAATCAGGCAAAGAGTACTTTCCTTTCTAACATGTCTCACGATATCCGGACACCAATGAACGCTATCATTGGGTTTACGACACTGGCTGTGAGCAACATTGATAACAAGAAAATGGTCAGAGATTATCTTAGTAAGATCCTTTCGTCCAGCAATCATCTGTTATCACTTATCAATGATATACTGGATATGAGTCGTATTGAGAGTGGCAAGATCCATCTGGAAGAAACAGAGGTTAGTTTGTCGGATGTACTTCATGATCTGAAGACGATCATCAGTGGACAGATTCATGCGAAGCAGCTGGAACTTTATATGGATGCCATGGATGTTACGAATGAGGATGTGTATTGCGATAAGACACGGCTAAACCAGATACTGCTGAATCTTTTGTCCAATGCGATCAAGTTTACTCCTGCAGGCGGAACAATTTCTGTCCGGTTGAAACAATATCCGAGAACACAGCAAGAGCGTCAGCTATATGAGATCAGGGTAAAGGATAACGGAATCGGTATGAGTGAGGAATTTGTACAGAAACTTTTTTCTCCTTTTGAGCGTGAGAGAAGTTCCACAGTCAGCAGGACTCAGGGTACAGGACTGGGTATGGCCATTACCAAGAATATTGTGGATATGATGGGCGGAAATATTGGGATTCAGACAGAACAGGGCAAAGGTACGGAATTTATTGTACGACTGCCGTTGCGGATCCAGTCTAAGCATCATCGTGTAGAGAAGATCCCAGCGTTGGAAGGTCTTAAGGCACTGGTGATAGACGATGATTTTAATACCTGTGACAGCGTGACAAAGATGCTTGCAAAGGTTGGAATGCGTTCGGAATGGACACTTTCTGGTAAGGAGGCGGTTCTTCGTGCAAGGCAGTCTATAGAACTGGGTGATGCATTCCATGCCTATATCATCGATTGGCGATTGCCAGATATGAATGGTATTGAAGTTACCCGACAGATTCGTAGTCTTGGTGATGATACACCGATCATTATCCTGACTGCTTACGACTGGTCAGAGATCGAAGCGGAAGCAAGAGCAGCAGGAGTCAATGCATTTTGTGCGAAACCAATATTTATGTCAGATATCAGAGATACTTTGATGACTGCGATCGGTCAGAAGCAGGCGAGGACGGATGATAATATTCTTCCGGCAGTAAGTTCAGATTTCAGAGGCAGAAGTATCCTGCTTGTGGAAGACAATGAATTAAACAGTGAGATTGCGATGGCAATTCTTAATGAATATGGATTCCAGGTTCATACAGCAGAAAATGGAGCAGAGGCAGTGGAGAAAATCAGGAATTCAGCACCAGGCGATTATGAGCTTATACTTATGGATATTCAGATGCCTGTAATGAATGGATACGAGGCTGCAAAGCAGATCCGTGCACTGGATGATCCAGCATTGGCAGAAATTACGATCCTTGCTATGACTGCCAATGCGTTTGATGAAGATAGGAAGAAAGCACTGGAATGTGGTATGGATGGATTTTTATCCAAACCAATTGTTATTGAGGAATTGATCCATACGTTACAAACTAATTTGAGATAAATGAAAGGAAGAGAATAGGGAGCTTTATCTTTTTTATTCACAAAAATTTCGAAATCTCTTAAGAAAATCTTTGACAAAATGTAACAATGGAGAATCGAAACGTGATATAATGATGAGAGTGTCAAAAGTAAATTTTGCCACTCTCTGATGTACCCGGATTGTTTCATTGCTACGCAATTCCACAATCCTCGAACACCTCGAACTCCCATAAAATGGCGCGTTCACACCATTTTATTCCGTTCTCGTTGTTCGGCGTGTCAATAAGTATAAATTGCTTATTTGTGCAGGCACAAACGCAATTTATACTTTTGACACTTACATCATATAATAAAGAGCAAGTGTCTATAGAACTCACATGACACAACATAAGACAAGTTTACGAAACATAAGAAGATGAGGAGGGCATAAAGATGCCTGGTATTATTTTAGAAGGAGGAACATTTCGTCCGATCTTTAGTGCAGGAGTGATGGATGCACTGTTGGATGAAGATATCATGTTTCCTTATATGATCGGAGTATCTGCGGGAATCTGTGATGGTTTTTCTTATATATCCAAACAAAAGGAAAGAAATTTAAAGATCCTGATGAACCACAGGAATGATAAAAGATACATGGGAGCGAGGAATCTACTGAAAGAGAGAAGTCTTTTTGGACTGGATTTCGTATATGATACGATCCCAAACAAACTGTATCCATTTGACTGGAAGACATTCAATGAATACAAGGGAACGATCAAGGTCGGTGTAACAAATGCATGGACAGGGAAAGCAGAATACAAAGATGGAATGAAACTGGATAAGAAGTGTACGATGCTTCGAGCAACTTGTGCGATCCCGTTTGCATTTCCAACGATCAAAGTAGATGGAAAGCCTTATTATGATGGTGGAATTGCAGATCCGATTCCGATCAGACGATCAATAGAAGATGGGAATGATAAGAATCTGATCGTACTGACAAGGCCAGAAGGGTATAGAAAAGAATTAAGCAAGAGCAACAAAGCTGCGGCAAAACTTCTCAAGAGAAAATATCCACATTTACCGGAACTGCTGTTAAATCGTCATATAAGATATAATAAAACAGTTAGATATTGTGAGCAGTTAGAGAGGGAAGGAAAGGCAGTGATCCTAAGACCAGAGTATACAATCGATAGTTTAGAGAAAGACATTGATGTATTAAAACAAACGTATGATATGGGATACCGTGTCACAAAAGAGAATATAAACCGAATTAAAGAATTATTTTAGACGACTCTTTATGCCTGTTCCACTGGACGGAAGAAGCTCAATAAGATATACTTTATAAGATTAAAACAAAGGAGGGATCGGGCAATGGCAAGAATTGAAGAATCAAGACGAACTTATATAGAAGAACTTGCGACCAATCCAAGAGTCAACCTGATGGTTTTATCGGAACGAATCGATATTGTGTTTCATGAGGATGAAAGTGAGGTATCTCTGGCAGAGAAGATAGCAGAGAAACTTTATGATACACCGCAATTGATCACCAAGTTATTACAGCAGGAAGCGATTGAATTTTTATTGCAATGCTGGGATATGGAAGGTGAGAGTCTGATCGCTGAGATGTACGCAAGAGAGATTGAGCAGTTACATTTTCTTGGATTTCTCTCATATGAAGACGATACGATCTTATTGAATATAGAAGCAAAGGATAATTTTTTCTTCTCTCTGAAAAGCCGCAGAGTTCAGGAAGAGTTAGAAGAGGGTACCAGACTTGAGAATATTCTCTTTGGAATGTTGTTTTTATATGGTATTTTAGATATTTATGAGTGTTGCCAGATGATCCAGGAAGAGATGTTCCCAGAGCTGACTTATGATGAGTTGGAAGAATTTATATTACTCCGTATTGTATTCTGGCAGTCAGGAATCTTATTAAGAAATCAGATGAATTCAAGACTGTTACTGGCAAGCTGTGAGGTAGAAAATCGTAACGAAGTATTTATTCAGTGGAGCCTTAGGGAAGATCTGTCATGGAAACGTTACAGTGAAGATGAATATAAGAATCTGGCACTAGGCAATGGAATTGGAGGCTGGGATGGAATCCCAGAATTATATGATTTTGTGATGAAGAATATCGAGAATGATCAGTATAAGGTTATGATGATCGTAAAATCACTGGTTGTTAAGATTCAAAATGGATTGACTTATGAAGAGATTACATCTGCGTATGTGAATCTTCTGGACGAAGAAGATAAAGAACATCAAAGGATCCTTTGTGAATTGATCCGTACGCTTTATAAAACTGTACCATTATATAGTCTCAAGGGACATACGAGAACAGAAGTGGAAGAAGAAAGCCAAGAAGCAAGATTTCATGTGATTCAGGGTGGTAAAGAGTAAGGAGGAAGCGAATGAGACAGTCAACTGTATTAGTAGTAGATGACGAGAAAGAGATTGCTGACTTTATTGAATTATATTTAAAGAATGAAAATTATAATGTACATAAATTTTACAATGGAAAGGATGCCTTGGCGTGTGTAGAACATGAGAATATTGATCTGGCGATCCTTGATGTGATGCTGCCAGATATTGATGGATTTGAGATTTTAAAACAGATCCGTTTAACACATAATTTCCCTGTGATCATGCTGACAGCGAAAGTATCTTCCATGGATAAGATCAATGGATTGACATTGGGAGCTGATGATTATATTGAGAAACCATTTGAGCCGTTGGAATTGATGGCAAGAGTGAAGGCACAGCTTCGAAGATTTACAAGATACAACGATGGAAGCGGTATGAATCAGGAAGATACACTGGAGATCGCAGGTCTTATCTTAAATCGTGCAACACACCAGTGTACTTATGGAGAAGAAGAAATTACATTGACACCGCTAGAATTTTCAATTTTATGGATTCTGACACAGAACCGCGGGAAGGTTATAAGCTCAGAGAATCTTTTTGAGCAGGTATGGAAAGAAAAGTATTTTAAGAACAACAATAATACAGTTATGGTACATATCAGACATCTCCGTGAGAAGCTGGGAGAGGTCATGGGACACAAAGAATTGATCAAGACAGTCTGGGGAGTTGGATACAAAGTTGAGGAGTAAATACAGAAGTTTAAAGATAAGGATCATACTACAGACATTGGGAATCAGTTTGATCGTTGCATGTATCGGATATTTTGTACTTGATATATTTGTAGATGGTGTATTTCAGGATCCATTTGCCAAAACGGTCGTTTATATATTTGAACGGATCGGGATGGATGAGCTGGAAGCGATCCGTGTATATCGTCTGATCTTTGTACAAAATAAAACAATGATCATTGGTGCTGGATTTTTTGTGCTGCTTTTGTTAAGCTTTTATCTGGGTATGTCAAAATTCACGACATACCTAAGACAGGTTGAAGGCGGGATCCAGATGATCTTAAATGAATCCAAAGACCGCATATTGCTCCCACCAGAGTTGAATCCTTTGGAGAATAAATTAAATGAGATCAAAGGAACGTTGAAAGAACAGAGGCGGATTGCAGAAGAAAGTGAGCAGAGAAAGAATGATATCATCGTCTATCTTGCTCATGATCTGAAGACACCGTTGACGTCGATCATTGCATATTTATCATTGTTAAATGAATCGCCGGATATGTCGGAAGAACAAAGAGCTAAGTATATAGGAATTTCTCTTGAGAAAGCGAAACGTCTTGGAGAACTGATCAATGAGTTCTTTGAAATTACAAGGTATAATCTTCAGAATATTACCTTGGACAAAAAGGAATTTTATCTTTATGTTCTGCTTGAACAGGTGATGGATTCTTTTGCTGCGGTATTTAAGCAGAAAGGATTAGAGTGGAAGATAGAGGTAGATGATAAAATATTAATTTATGGTGATCCGGACAGGCTTGCCAGGGTTTTTGAGAATCTGTTAAGGAATGCAGTATCGTATTGTTATCCGAATTCTCTCATCGAGGTTTATGGAATGATTGATGGAGATAACGCAGAGATTTTAGTCAGGAATCAGGGAAAGACTATACCAGAACATCAATTAAATAACCTGTTTGAGAAATTTTACAGATTAGATGAAGCAAGATCTTCTGAAACTGGCGGGGCAGGTCTTGGACTTGCGATCGCGAAGGAGATCATAGAGCTTCATGATGGAACTATCAAAGCAAAAAGCCAGAATGAGTATACGACATTCATAATACGGCTGCCAAGAAAGAAGGAGGAACAATGAAAAAAGTATATGTCATTGGACATCGCAATCCAGATACAGATTCCATCTGTTCTGCGATCGCATACGCAAACTTAAAGAATCAAGTGGAAGGAAATGGATACGAAGCATATCGTGCCGGTAATATCAACGGCGAAACAAGATATGTATTGGATACATTTGGAATTAAAGATCCAAAATATGTTAGTGATGTAAGACCAAGATTAAAAGACGTAAATTTAAATCTAGTTAAAGGTGCAAAAGCGACAGATTCCCTGAAATCTGCACGTGAAATGATGCAGACAGAGAAGATCGTGTCTCTTCCAGTATTAGATGGAAAGAAAATGATCGGTCTGGTATCCATCAGTGATGTGTTGAAAGCAGATATGGATGTTTATGACAATGAAATCCTTGCCAAAGCAAAAACACCATATAAAAATGTTGTAGAAACATTAGATGGAACACTTCAGGCAGGAGATATCGAAGGATATATCACAGAAGGTAAGTTAACAGTATCTGCCGCAAGTGTTGATACAATGGAAGAATTTGTAACAGCTAAAGATACAGTGATCGTTGCAAACCGTGAAGATGCACAGATTGGTGCGATCCAGACAGGAGTACAGTGTGTTGTAGTATGCATGGGTACAGAAGTTACTGATAAAGTATTAGAACTTGCAAAGGAAAAGAACTGCAGAATCATCACAACACCATATGATACATTTACAGCAAGCCGTTTGATCTGCCAGGCAATGCCAGTATCTTATATCATGGCAACAGATACGATCGTATCTTTCAATGAAACAGATTTTGTAGATGATGTCAAAGAAGAGATGACAAAGAAACGTTTCCGTTACTTCCCTGTATTGAATGCAGATAACGAATTTGTAGGATTTATTTCCAGACGTCGTATCTTAGAATTCAACAAGAAACAGGTAATCTTAGTTGACCATAATGAAGTATCACAGGCAGTCGAAGGATTAGAAGAATGTGAGATCATGGAGATCATCGACCACCACAGAATCGGAAGTGTGGAAACTGTATCACCAGTTTACTTCAGAAATCAGCCAGTTGGATGTACAGGAACGATCGTTGCTCAGATGTACCGTGAACAGGGAATCGAGATTACAAAAGAGATGGCAGGATTAATGTGTTCTGCAATTCTTTCTGATACATTAATGTTCCGTTCTCCAACATGTACACCAGTGGACGAACAGATCGCGAGAGAATTAGCACAGATCGCAGGAATTGATGTAGAAGAACATGCCAAAGCAATGTTCCGTGCAGGAAGTGATTTAAGTGGTAAGACTCCAAACGAGATCTTCTACATGGATTATAAGAAATTCAATGCCGATACAATTGATTTTGGTGTTGGACAGATTACATCCATGGATCAGGGAGAATTAGATGATATCAAAGCATCAATCCTTGAATATATGGATTCTGTGAAAGAAGAACAGGGACTTGATTACGTATTCTTTATGTTAACAAACATCTTAGATGAAACAACACATCTGCTGATCTGCGGACCAGAAGCTGAGGGAGTGATCGAACGCGGATTTGGTGTAACACCAGAAGATAAAGTTGCAATTCTTCCTGGAGTTATGTCACGTAAGAAACAGATGATTCCTAATCTGTTGAATGCGTTTCAGCAGTAGATTGTAATAGTCTTTGATATGTATATGAGAAAAAATAAATAAGAATAAGAGCCATCCGCCAGAGAATTTATGCTCGCCGGATGGCTCTTCTGTTATTAGCTACATTACAGTTAGTAAAAATTTTATTAGCTAATAATAAAATTCAAGATATAGATAAGATATACAATGATATACAGTATAGAAATAAATTAATGGAAGAGTATAAAATCTATGAGAGGATATAAAAAAGACCGCCCATCTGGGCGGTTACTTTTCTGAAAAGAGAGGATTAAAAAATATATATGAAAAACTATGTCTTAAGTATACCAAAATCCCCGAGGCATTCAATATACAAAGTATGAACAATTCTAAAGAATTTATAAACAGTTCTAAACAAAATAGGTTTCGACGTTGTTGTACTTTTGACACTTACATCATATGATAATATTTAGCATAAAGACCGCCAGAAGCAATTAGTTCTTCATGTGTTCCTCGTTCTTTGATCGTTTGTCCATCGATAACAAGAATTTCATCTGCATTCTGGATCGTTGATAAACGATGGGCGATCGTGATTGTTGTTCGATTTTCAGACAAGGCGTCCAGACTCTTCTGGATATGCTGCTCGCTTTCATTATCTAATGCGCTGGTAGCTTCATCTAAGATTAAGATTGGCGGGTTCTTTAAGAAGACTCTTGCAATAGAGATTCTTTGCTTCTGACCACCGGATAATCTTGTACCACGTTCTCCAACGAAAGTATCATAGCCATTAGGTAATGTCATAATAAAATCGTGGATATTGGCTTTCTTAGCAGCTTCGACAATTTCATCAAAGGTTGCATCAGGGTTTCCGTAAGCAATATTTTCTTTGACACTGCCGCCAAATAGATAAACATCCTGTTGAACAATACCGATGGAGCTTCTAAGACTCTCTAATTTTATATCCTTGATATTCTGACCACCGATCGTAATCAAACCATCTGTAATATCATAAAATCGAGGCAGCAGAGAACAGATCGTTGTTTTTCCACCACCGGAAGGTCCAACGAGTGCAATGGATTTTCCTGATTTGATCGTGAAATCAATGTGATTTAATACAATCTCATTATCCTCGTAACTAAATGAGACATCATGATAACAGATATCCCCATCAGGATGTTTCATATTAACGGCATCAACAGAATCTGTGATCTCAGGTTCAATATCAATAACAGACTGATAACGGATAAAACCAGACATACCTTTCTGGATCATTTCTGTTAATTCTACAAGAATCTGAATCGGGCTGATAAAGATTCCAATATACAATGCATACATAGCAAGGTCAGCAGCACTCATCTGGCCAAGAGCGATAAAATAACCACCAGCAAGTAAAGTGACAAGATACATCATTCCTTGGAAAAATGTATTTCCACTCTGAAAACTTCCCATAGCACGATAATTATCACGCTTGGAATCTAAAAATGCCTCATTTCCAGCACGAAATTTCTCACGTTCAATATCTTCATTTGCAAAAGACTGCACAATACGGATTCCAGCAAGGGAGTCTTGCAAAGAAGCATTGACATCACCAATCTTCCTGCGGTTATCAAGGAAGGTAGCCTGCATCTTACGGTTTTGCTTTGCACTGAAGAAGATCATCAGTAAAACGATCGCAAGAAGAATAATCGCTAATTTCCACTGAATGATAAACAGGAAAATAAAAGATCCAACGATCTTCACAAGAGAGATAAATAAATTCTCAGGGCCGTGATGGGCAGCTTCGGAAATATCAAACAGATCAGAAACAAGACGGCTCATCATTTGTCCGGTGTTATGTTGATCATAATAGGAAAAAGAAAGATTTTCATAATGGTCAAACAGTTTACGGCGCATATCACGTTCCATCTGAGCTCCCATGATATGTCCCTGGCAGCTGACATAATATTTACAGAACGCCTGAAAAATATAGCAGATAAATAAAATTCCCCCGATGATCGGAAGAGTCTTAAGGATCATAGAAGCATCCTTAAGAAATAAAGTCTTTGTAAGTGAACGAAGGATCTGTGGATAAGCAAGATCAACCAGACTGATAAATGCTGCACAGATCAGATCAAAAATGAAGACTTTTTTGTAGGGTTTATAATATTGGATGAATTTTTGAAAAGTGCTCATTGGTGATAACTCCTTTAAAGAAAAATTTGATTGTATACAAACAACCAGAGACTATCATACACCAATTTTTGAAAAATAAAAAGACCGCTCAATAAAATGAGCGGTTACTTTTCTGAAAAGAGAGGATTAAAAAATATATATGAAAAACTATGTCTTAAGTATACCAAAATCCTCGAAGCATTCAATATACAAAGTATGAACAATTCTAAAGAAAGTATAAACAGTTCTAAAGAAATTGAATATATTCAAACAAAACTTGTTTAAATGAAGTATAAATGATAAAATAATAATAGATAAAATATTATCTATTATTATTAAAAATATGAGATTTTGGATAAAATATTATCTATAAAATGAGGAGAAATAAATGGAACAATTAGTATGGGAAACAGCAGAAGAATTGGATCAGAAACTTGCACAAAGAGTACGAAAGATTAGAAAACGGCGTTCTATTTCTCAGATGAAATTAGCTTCTGTGAGTGGTGTAAGTTATGGTTCGATCAAAAGATTTGAGACAACAGGACAGATTTCATTAATTTCATTAACTAAGATAGCAATGGCATTAGATATCGCAGATGAACTTAGAAACATTTTTACACAAGTACCATATCGGAATATTCAGGAGGTTATCAATGAGCGCAACTAAAAGGTTACAAGTTATGTATGATGAAAAAAGATATGTGTAGATATTATGGATCAGATAGAGGAATGTGTAAGAGATATGTTAGGAGAATATTTGTGAAATCATGATGAGAGTGCCAAAACTCAAATCATAATGCAAATAAAAAGACCGCTCAATAAAATGAGCGGTTACTTTTCTGAAAAGAGAGGATTAAAAAATATATATGAAAAACTATGTCTTAAGTATAGCAAAATCCTTCCTTTATTCAATATATAAAGTATGAACAATTCTAAAGAAAGTATAAACAGTTCTAAAGAAATTATTGTAAATGTTAGTTGATCTTAGACATCCATATAATGATGAGAGTGTCAAAAGTAAATTTTGCCACTCTCTGATGTACCAGGATTGTTCCATTGCTACGCAATTCCACAATCCTCGAACACCTCGAACTCCCATAAAATGGTGTGTTCAACTTACATCATATAATAATTTCTAGTTATCTCATCAGCAATTTTCTCAATATTACCATGCTTGACAGCATAATCAAGAATGCTATATCGTTTGCGAACAGTATTTCCTTCTAAGATGCTTCGATAAAACAAATCATTGTCAATCCCCGCTTCCTGAGGATTTACAGGTGCATTTACATCTCTTAATAGTTGTGTAGTGTATTTTGCAGAGGGAGCCATTTTGAAAACAGATTCAGGAAGAGTGTCTTTCATCTCATCAAAGATTTTGGTAATGATTGGTGTGGCGATTCCAACTTTAATGCCGTGAAGCTCTGGATTTTTGCCAGTTGCAATTACTGCCATTTCCCAGTAGTGACTCAGCATATGTTCTGCACCAGATGCAGGTCTTGAAACTCCGATCAATCCCATGGCAACACCAGTTAAGATCAGAGCCTCGATCAGATAAAAGATGGCATCTTCGTCACGTTTGGCGAGATCAAAGCGGGTATCAACGACTTTATTGATTGCTTTTTGTACAAGCTTTACGATCGTTGCACAATAATATTCGCCGGTGATTTCATGAGAAAGTTTCCAATCGGCCAGAGCTGTAAGTTTTCCGATAATATCTCCATATCCAGCTAGGATCATTTTCATAGGAGCATTTTTCATAATATCGGTATCACCAATGATTGCATATGGAAGTGTTGCAGTGTAAGAAATTTTTCTTCCACCATTCATTAAAGGAGCACCAGAAGAAGCATATCCGTCCATAGATGGAGCTGTACATACAATTGTATAAGGAATACCAGTTCTTGAAGACATATATTTTGCCATGTCATTTAAAGTTCCAGAACCAACAGAGAGAATCATCTTTGTATCAGCAGGAAGTCCCATAAACATTTCTCCGACAGCTTTTTCATCAGGAATTAAAATATTCTCACCGCGGTCGATCATTGTAAAAGACACGTCAAAATGATTTCCTTTTAACGTATGATAAACCTTTTCACCAGCAGCCTTCCAAGTATGATTATCACATAAGATATAGATTTTTTTACATTTAAAATCTTCTAGAATAGAAGGAAGCTCTGAAATTACATTATTTCCTATGACAATCTTACGAATATCCAGATGATGTGTCTTTCCGCAACTGCAATGAAAGCTTACATTTGCCATTTCATTTATGTTCATGTTTAAAATCTCATCCATAATAAAATCCTTTCCTAAATAAATTAACAATTTCATATGACCAGTGGTTGCAAAAAAATGCTATTTACAACTTATATACTACCACTTGTAATATAAAAGTCAATAAAAAATTGACAAATAAATTATAAATGGTAATATAAAATTATAACCAGTGGTAATATAATGTTGATAAGTAGAAGATTACTTGTCACAAAAAGTAACAAATGGTAAGATTATCACATAGTACATTTAAACATGAAGGGAAAGAACGATATGGCAAGAAAAACAGAACTTCTTTATATGAAATTATGTCATCAGTTAATGATTGACTATCAAAATAAGCCATACTATTCTCCACTTCCAGGTGAACGTGAATTATGTGAGATCTATAAAGTAAGCCGTCCTACTGTAAGGAAAGCGTTGGAAGTATTGGAGAGTGAAGGCTGCATTGTAAGATTTGCGGGGAAAGGTGCATTTTTTATAGGAAATAAACAAGAAGAAAGCGAAGATGAGAATCCGGTTTCTACAAATATAGCATTTTATAATCAGGTAAGGCTTCGAGGAGATTATACAAGAAGTAAAGTTCTGTCACAGAAGGTAGAAACAGCAGATCAAGAAGTTGCAGAAGCACTTCAGATCAGGCAGGGAGACAGGGTGTTTTATCTGGAAAGACTGCGATATATCAACGAAGAATTATGGTCTATTTCTGATGCATATATTACGTATGAAAAATGTCCAGAGTTAATGGAGTATGATTTTACAGAGAGATCTTTGCATAATACATTATCTAATTATGGGCATGTACCATCGAAAGCAAAGAGACATTTGACGATTCGTAAGGCAGACGATTATGAATCTTTTAATCTTGGATTAGAAAAAGATGCACCAGTGTGCGTGGCAAAAACAGTCACGATGGATACGACAGGGAAACCGTTGGAGTATTCCGTGAGCAGAAGCGATGCATATCGTATGTCGATCGAACTTGTGCAGCAAAATAAGATCAAGGCAGACGAAACTGCAGCTTATACCAATATCATGTAATTTAATATTTCCAATTCTTTTTTTGTAGTGGCAAGGCGGTCACGGGTATCAAAGGAAGAAGATATGATAGATAGAATAGATAAGATTAAAACATTTGTATTAGATATGGATGGAACGATTTATCTTGGAAATGAATTATTTCCATTTACAAAAAAGTTTTTAAAAGATGTAGAAGATCAACACAAGAAATATTATTTTTTTACAAACAACTCATCTAAAGATCAGCAGACCTATATTGATAAATTGGAAAAAATGGAGATTGAGATCAAACCGGAACAGATGATGATCTCCAATCATGTTGCAATCAAATATTTGAAAGAATATTACGAAGGGAAAAGACTTTATATTGTGGGAACTCCTTTGTTAAAACATGAATTTGAAACAGCAGGTTTTGTTTTAACGGAAGAAGATCCAGATATTGTATTGCTTGGATTTGATACAACTCTCAATTATGAAAAGTTAAAAAAGGCATGCCAGTATATTCGAAATGGATGCATTTATTTTGGAATGAATGAAGATTTAAACTGTCCAATGGAAGGTGGTACATTTATTCCAGATTGTGGTTCTATGGCAAGATTGATCGAGGCATCAACCGGAAGATTTCCAGAATTCTTTGGAAAACCATCAAAATATACATTAGATTATATTATTAAGGAAACTGGATGTAAGCCAGAAGAGATAGCAATCGTTGGAGATCGTTTATATACTGATATCGCAGTGGCAGATGGAAGTGAGGTTACATCAATCTTGGTATTAAGTGGAGAAAGCAGCCGTGAGGATGTAGAAAAAAGTGATATTAAACCAGACTATATTGTGAAAGATTTAAGTGAGATCATAAGATGATCCAGATATAGATTCACTATAGTAAAATTCTACAAATATTTTAACATATATGGTATAATCGTATCAGAATATACAGATTTAGAAAGAGAAGAATATATGTTAAATCAACGTCAAATAGAAATATTATTAGAATTCTGCAATCATACAGAAGAATATTTAACAGCTTCATATTTCGCGGATAAGTTAAATGTCAGTTTAAGAACAGTACAAGGAGATATGAAAGCGATCAAGACAGAATTGGAAGAAGAATCCTGTGCACATATTGAGTCGAAGGCATCCAAAGGAAGTTGTATCGTAGTGGAAGATGCGGATGAATTTTCAGCTTTTGTTAATTCGTTATATCAGGAATATACAACAGTTTCATTAAATTATCCGACAAGCAGGATCAGTAAGATCTTACTATTATTATTAAGCAGACATCGTGCGGTTACAATGTCAGAGATGGAAGAGAAATATTTTGTTTCTAAGTCAACATTGTTAAATGACCTTAAGAAAGTAGAGGAAGTTCTGGATAAATTCCATCTGGAATTAATGCACGGAAATAATAAGGTCATGGTGGATGGTTTTGAGATCAATAAACGTCGCTGTTTGGCGGAACAGGATCTTTATCTGGCGCACATTAAGAACGAACATGGTATGTCTTATATCGACGAGAGACAGTTAGCGAAGATCAAGAATATTCTGACAGAGAAATTTGTAGAACATCAATATCATATTATGGATACGGATTTTAATAATGCGATTCTTTTCTTAAATATTATGATCTGCCGTATGGGAGATGGTTTTTATGTACAGCCAAATGAGTTGGATATTACAGAGGATCTGGGCAAAGAATATGAGATATCCAAAGATATTTTTGAGAAGATCGGACGAAGATTTTTTATTAAAGTTACAGATGAAGAGATCAAGTATTTTGCATTATATTTAAAAGGCCAGGGAAATAACAGAGATTCCGACACGATCACTCCTGAAATGAATAAATTCATCACAGAAGCATTTGCACAGATTAAAGAAAATTTTGGGGTAGATTTTACAGATAATATTAACTTAAGAATTACATTGGCACTTCATTGCATGTCATTACAGATTAGGATCAAATATGATATGCAGATGAAGAATGACATGCTTGATTATATCAGAGAAACATTTCCGATGGGATATGATATTGGGACATATTTCGCTTTTCTTTTATCACAAAAATATGGAAAGAAAGTTAGCGATGATGA
>CAJMOO010000022.1 GCA_905215045.1 uncultured bacterium
TAGATCCGGAAACGATATGCTATGTTCAATACTTTTTCTCTCCCTGGGTTTCAATATATTGACGGATCACTTCTACTGGAGTGCCTGCTACTGACACTTTTATAAGCATTGATAAATTTACTAAGTTCTGTTCTCAGCTGCGCACGGAACATTACATGCACATGATCAATGTCATGATTTTATTATACCATAGATCGTACTGTCAAACAAATGTTCTTTTCGTTTTTGCGCAATTCCTCTCCCACCTGCAGAGGAAGGAGAATTCTTGCTATATTCTTGTTAAAATATTTGCCACTTGAATATTATTATGTAAAAAAAGGAACTGCATGATCCATTTGCAGTTCCTTCTATTATCATTCTACCATTTATAGTGATGCAGCTGTCCTTCCATCTGAAATGCCTTAAATCCCTGATGTCTCAGCACTTCATAGGCAACGATCGCTACAGAGTTAGATAAATTTAATGACCGGATATGTGGCAGCATTGGGATTCTTATAGAAGTCTCTTCATAATTCAATAAGATTTCTTCTGGAATTCCAGCGCTTTCTTTTCCAAACATGATATATACATCTTCGTCATCTTCATATGCTGGTGCCGAATATACATGTTTTGCTTTTGTTGTTGCCATGTAAATCTTGGGATCATTGTTCTTCTCTAGAAAATCCTCAAAATTGATATATGTACGTACATCTAATTTATCCCAATAATCAAGACCGGCTCTCTTGATCATCTTTTCGTTTAAACGAAATCCTAGTGGTTCGATCAGATGCAGAACAGCACCGCATGCCACGCAGGTTCTTCCGATATTTCCAGTGTTTGCCGGCATCTCCGGCTCATGTAATACTATGTGAAGCATTATTAACTCTCCAATCTCTTAACTTTTTATCTATTGCTTCTTTGGAAGATGATTGATAAATCGTTCCAAACGCCCTAAAGCTTCTTTTAGTTCTTCAATGGAATATGCATAGGAAACTCTGAGATATCCTTCTCCACAGGTTCCGAAAGCAGACCCAGGAACGATTGCTACTTTCTCTTCATTTAACAGTTTTGTTGCAAATTCTTCAGATGTCATGCCAAATTTCTTAATGGATGGAAAGATGTAAAAGGCACCTTCTGGTTCAAAACATTCGATTCCCATTCGTTGAAACTCATGTACCAAAAATCGTCTGCGCTGATTGTATGCAGTCCTCATCTCCTCGACTTCATCATCACAGGAACGCATCGCTTCGATTGCTGCATACTGACTAGTCGTCGGTGCTGCCATGATACAGAACTGATGAACCTTGACCATCTGTTTCATCATGTACCTTGGTGCTGCAACATAACCAAGTCTCCATCCAGTCATTGCAAATGCCTTGGAAAATCCATTGATCACGATCGATCTGTCTTTCATCTCTGGCAAGGATGCGATACTGACGTGATCTCTTCCATAAGTAAGTTCTGAATAAATCTCATCAGAAATCACAACAATATCATGTTCTTTTGCAAACTCTGCGATCGGTTCTAACTCTTCTTTTGTCATGATCGCACCCGTTGGATTGTTTGGAAATGAAATGATCATTGCTTTTGTTTTATCTGTGACAGCAGCTTCTAACTGCTCTTTTTTAAGCTTAAATTTATCTTCTTCCTTAAGACTTACGATCACAGGAGTTCCACCTGCCATAACAACACATGCCACATAAGAAACGAAACATGGCTGTACAACGATGACTTCATCTCCTGGATCAAGGATCGTACGCATCGCAATGTCGATTCCTTCGCTTCCACCAACAGTCACTATGATCTCATGATTTGGATCATAAACCAACTCGTATTTTCTTTCTAAATATTCACTGATCTCATATCGCAGCTCCTTTAACCCTGCATTCGATGTATAAAAGGTTCTGCCTCGCTCCAATGAGTAAATTCCTTCTTCTCTGACTCTCCATGGCGTATCGAAATCTGGTTCCCCTACACCTAAGGAAATGGCATCCGGCATCTCGCTTACAATGTCAAAAAACTTGCGGATTCCGGATGGTTCCAGACTTACAACTCTCTTTGATAAAAAATCTCTCATTATGGAGTCACCGCCTGTCTCTCATCCACTTTCTTTGCTTCAAGAACAGTTCCATGATCTTTATATTTCTTCAATACAAAATGTGTTACTGTACTAACAACAGATTCCAGTGGTGCTAATTTGGATGATGTGAACATAGAGATCTCTTTCATCGTCTTTCCTTCTAACATAACCATGAAATCATATCCCCCTGACATCAGATAAACGGCTTTTACTTCTGGAAAATTATAAATACGTTCTGCAATGCGGTCGAATCCCTGACCTCTTTGTGGTGTTACTTTTACCTCGATCATCGCTGTCAGTTGATCCTTGCTTGTATTGTCCCAGTTGATCAAAGTATGATACCCACAGATGATATGTTCTTTTTCCATATCCGCGATCTCATTGGCGACTTCCGTCTCCGCGACATCCAGCATCACCGCCAGATCATGGATCGCTAAACGACTGTTTTTCTCGATCAATTTTAAAATCAGTTCTCTTAATTCTGTGTTCATACTGTTTCCTCCATTTTTCTCTCTGAAAATTATCTGCGATTATTTTCAGAATATATTTTATATAACTCGTCCTGTCTAGGTGCCTCCAGATTCGCTGCCTTTCCCTGACGATAGATCACTTTATCTCTGGAATCTGTTGTATGACCAATAATGGTTGCTTTAATGCCTGCCTGTTCCAGTTCATTAACTAATGTTCTTCCATGATCTGTTGTGATCAGCATAGATCCGCTTGAGATCAACTGATATGGATTCAGATCATATCGCTCACAAAATTCGATCGTATGTTGTCTTAATGGAATATCTTCAATACAAACTTCCACCCCGACACCAGATGCTTTGGAAATCTCCCATAAAGCACCATAAACTCCGCTTTCGGTGATATCATGCATACAAGATGCATATTTTCTGGCGATCAGACCTTCTGGCACGACAGAGATATCATCTAGAAATGCCTTTGCATCATCAATAAATGTATCAGAAAACCATTCTTTTAACTCATCTTCTTTTTCATTTGCGATGATTCCCGTTCCTTCCATACCAAGATATTTTGTGACTACGATATCCTGACCTGGTTTCGCCCCGCCAGATAAGATCAATTCATCTTCTTTCACTTTTCCAATCCCTGTCACAGATAATATTGGCTGCGTAACCGCTGCCGTAATCTCTGTATGGCCGCCTAATACCATGATATTTAATTTCTCACACTCTGCATTGATCTGCTGCATCATCTTCTTGATCTGTGCTTCCTTGATCATTGGTGGCAGAAGTGCTGTTACCATAAATCCGATCGTCTCAGCTCCTGCGGATGCAAGATCGTTGGCAGTTACATGAACTGCCAGACGTCCGATCTCTTTTACCGTGCCTGTGATCGGATCTGTTGATGTGACAAATACTTCTCCTTCCTGAAGTTTCAATGCCGCACAATCTTCCCCGATTCCAGGTCCTACTAAGACTTCATCTCTCCTTGTATGCAATTGCTCAAACACAACTTTCTGCAATGCAGATTCTGATAATTTTCCTATTTTCATCCTTAATTTCCTGTGCTTCCCTGAGATTTCACAGCCGCTGATCTCTTCGCTGTTGTAGACTTCTGTGCTGCCGTTGTAGATTTCTGTGCTGCTGTTGTTGTCTCAGACTTCTGTGCTGTTGTTTCTTTTGAATCTTTTTTCTTATCCTTTTTATCGTCTTTTTTGTCTTCCGCTTTCTTTGTTCCTACACGATAAACCGTTGGTGTTGACATATATGTGGAAGTATTAAATACCTTTTTGGATACCTGTTTACCATTGATCTTCACGATCTTCCAAAGTCTTGCACTGTACCCTGTATGTCCATAGCTTTCCAGAACTTTCTGTCCTTCGGCAAGCGTATTATCGCTAACTGTACTTTCAGAACTTTCTTTTACCTGTGTTGTCTCAGATAAGAATTCTACCGTACGTTTTGGATCTTTTTTCTTTCCATAGACCGTAAATGTGATCGTTGAACCATTTGCTTTTCCTTCAATATAGATCGGAGTATCGAATGTATTCTTAAACTTCATATCCTTATGCGTTCCTGCGATCGCTGCATCTGCAGATCTTGGTACATAATGTACGGTCATGGAATGTGGAAAACGTTCTACGATCTTTAATTCTGCACGGATAACTGCATTATACAAAGTAGTAGATACCTGGCAGATTCCACCACCATATGTCTGAACCGTCTGTCCATTTTCATAGGAACCTGCGAGTGCATATCCATTTTCTTTTGTAAATGGTGATACGGTTTTATATACAGATAATGTCTCTCCTGGATAAACCATGCTTCCATTGATCTTACTTGCACCATTAGCAACATTTACTTTACGACCATATGGAGATCCACCGTATTCGGTTGTATAAGTTCCAAGTACATCTTTGATCTCTGCCATATCTTTTGATGTATATTTTGCTTTTTTCTTTACAACATCCAGTTCAAATTGATGTTTTCCAGCTTCAACTGCTTTTTTGAAATTCGCAAATGTTTCATTCATATTTAATGTATAACCTGTCTTTTCTTTGATCACGACAAATTTGCCAGCCTTACGTTTCACACTTGCATCTCTTGGTTCTGAAACAATCTTCTTTGTTGCTTTTTTTACATTCTTCTCAAACTTCGCTTTATCATATTTGCGATAAACCGGAAGTTTATGTTTCTTCTCTTTTACATCGGAATACTTTGTAAAAATACTTCCACTTCTCCCAAGTGCATAAGCTTCTTCCACTGTCTTGTCTGCCTCAGCGAATGCTCCAAGATCTTCGATCTTGGCACTTGATCTTTCATCGTCTACATAAAGTGTGATCTTTTCCTGATGAATCTCCTTCATATGAGATTCAATCGCATCTTTTGCTTCTGATCTTGTCATTCCACCGATAGAAATTCCCTCACATGAAACCCCTTTTATGATCTTTCCATCTTTTACTGCACTGCTCACCTTATGGTTTAGGTAAAAAGTTCCACCTGCTGCCAAAATAACGATCACTGCGACCGCAATGATAATTTTTTTCTTCATCGTCTCTTCCTTCTTCCTCTCCAAATTCATTCTTACATCATCAAATATCCTGCTACCATTGTTCCAACCATCACAATGATCAGAAGAATCGCAATAACGGATACAAAAAATCTTTTCTTTTTCATTTCTTCATCACTCCATAATTTAATATAATATGATCAATCTTCTTTGATGCTTCTCTCTGTGTCATCTGATCAATATCTAAGCACTCCCCTATCGCATGATATTTCATCAGATTTTCTAGATACTTCTTTTGTTTTGGTGTAGCCGGACGTTCTTTCTTTACCTTGAATTGAAGCTGCTGTGGCTGAAAGATTTCCTCTTCTGTTGGAAATTCTTTCTTCATCTGCTCAAACACAACAGCTGTTGCCAATGCATCATCGTAAGCACGGTGTGCTGCCTGATTCACATAATGATAATGAGCACAGAGTGTCTCCAGCTTCTTATTTTCAAGTCCAGTTAATAACTTCCTTGCTACTTTTAACGTGTCAACTCCTGTTTTCTCAAACGGATACTTAAATGAAGCTGCTGCCATCTTCATAAACTTATAGTCAAACATGACGTTATGTCCAAGAACCGGAAGATCCCCGCTAAATTCCAAAAATTCCTCAACACCTTCTTTCAGTGGAATTCCCTTCCTTAACATATCCCTGCTGATTCCTGTTAAATTGATGATAAAATCACTGACTTCGATCTCTGGATGAATGATACAGTTATACTTTCCACTGATCTTCCCATCTCTGATCTTAACAGCTCCAATTTCAATAATCTGATCTGAATCTGGGGATAACCCCGTTGTCTCCAGATCAAATGCAACATAATCTTTCATCTGTCGTTACCTCTGAGAATTTATACTTATTTGTGCAAGCACAAACGCAATTTATACTTATTGACACTTACATCATATTATACACAAATCAACTTTTTGCCTCAACCCTGTTTTCTACTATATTTTTATGCTTTTTTATGTTACGATTAACCTAGATATAATTAGAAAACAAAGGAGGACGGCAAGATGATAAAGCTGATCGTTTCTGATCTTGACGGAACACTGCTTAACAGCAAACAACAAATCAGTGATCGTACACTCCGTGCGATCAAACAAATTCAAAGAAAGGGACTCCGTCTTTTGATCAATACGGAACAGAATTATTTTGATGCCAAAAAACTCCTCGATGCATACGATATTTCTTGTGATATCGCATGTTTTGGCGGTTCCTGCATCTTTGATACTTCTGGGCACCAGCTGCATGCTTCTTATATTCCAACCAAACGTATCCCTGAGATGCTGCGGATCTTTGGTTCCTGTCGTACTTTTTATGAAATCCACAGTACCCATGGATTATGTGTCTTAGGTTCCAAGGAAGGATATGCAAATTATCTGTCTTCTGAAGTTGTTCCCGCTTTGAGAGAAGAATTTCCAAGTCAAACACTAGATGAAGAATCTTATATCTGTGAACGACTTGAAAATGCTCATTTTTATGATAATGGACAACTTCTTCTTTCTGAGAATCCACAGATCATTAAAATCACGACACAGTCCTTAGACCAGCAGAAACTTGAACAGCTTACAAACAGCCTTCATACGCAGGTCCCACACTTTGCAGTATCCCATCAGAGTCCATATCGTCTCGATATCACAGCTGTAAATGCATTAAAAGGTGCAGCCGTTCATTTTTATACTGAGAAATATCAGATTTCACTGAAAGATACCATGGTGATCGGTGACAGTGAAAATGATTATTCTATGCTTGGACTTCCTTATATCGAAAGCATTGCCATGGGAAATGCAGATGATATCATTCAGGAGATTTGTCTCCATCACACAACAGATAACGATCACGATGGCGTTGCAATCGTGTTGGAACAGATTCTTTCCAAACAATGATCATTGAAATATATTTTAAAGCAATTTGGAATGTTTTATCTATTCCAATTGTGATACTATAAAGATGAGAAGAAATTACACCCAATACAGGAGGCTATCACATGATTAAATTAATTTCATCCGATATGGATGGTACTCTTCTTGACAGCTATCGTCAGATTACCCCGATCAATGTCGAAGCGATCAAAAGAGCTCAGGAAAATGGTATCAATTTTATTATCAACACAGGACGTGAATATCCAAATGCACGCGGTCTTGTGGAAGCAGCCGGATTAAAATGCGACTTAATCTGCAGTAATGGAGCTTGTGCTTTTGATAAAGATGGAAATCTTTTATTCGAGCATATTCTTGATAAAGAAACTGTCCGCACCATTTTTGATGCATTTAATAAATACGGAATGGAACCTGCATTATTTACAACAGAAGGACGTATTTCTCTTCTTCCATTAGAAGAACGTGAAATTTATACAAGAGATGTATTCATTCCTGCCATTCAGGTCAATCACCCAGATATGAAATATACTTTAGATGATTACCGTGAGTTAGTTGATGATGTTATCTTTGTTGATGGTCAGGAGGCGTTATTAAACAGTGACCACCGCATCCTAAAGATCACATCAAACTCTCCAGATCATGAATCTTTAAAGAAATTACGTGTAGAACTCGAAAAGATTCCGGGACTTGCTGTTGTATCTACGGTTCCAACGGATATTGAGATTACTTCTATCAATGCTCAGAAGGGAAGCTCTTTACTAGATTATGCAAAAAAAGATGGATTAAAACCAGAAGAGATCATCGCGATCGGTGACAGTGAAAATGATTATTCTATGTTATCTATCCCTGGTATTCATTCCGTTGCTATGGAGAATGCTTGTGATATGATCCGCAATATCTGTGTTTACCAGACACGTGCGAATACTCGTGATGGAATTGCTTATATTATTAATTGTATACTTGCAGATCGAGAGAATTTCAAGTTGTGATCTGTAAGTAGTGTTGGTCATGTATGAGTATTTATTATAATTTCCTGTCTACTGCAACATAACCTGAAAACCAATAACGTCCACCAGCTTGAATTTTCTTAATTTTATGATTGAAAGTCTTCAGGTATTTAGAGAAAAAATGAAAGATAGCATGTGAGCAACGATCGAATTCCATAGGAGTTTTGATAGAATCGCAGGAGATCCAGCGGATAAGCGTTCTGTCAAAACTCCGTCAATGGAATTCGTGTTGCTCACATGCTATCTTTCATTTTTTCTCTAAATACTCGATGACCTTCAACTCATATAAATAAAATAACCTATTTTCGTTTTAATCTCACCACAGTCTCTACATGTGAGCTGTGGCTAAATTGGTCGACGGCGCAGACTTTTTCGACTTCGTAGCCTTGTTCTGATAGTACTTTTAAATCTCTGGCTAGTGTTGCTGGATCGCAGCTTACATATACGATTCGTTTGGGTGCCATTTTGACCATTGTTTCTAACAGTTTGCTGTCGCATCCCTTTCTTGGTGGGTCAACGACGATCGTGTCTGCATAGACTCCATTTTTCTCGTATTCTCTTGGAAGTACTTCTTCTGCTTTTCCTACGAAGAATTCTGCATTATCAAAGCCATTCATCTTAGCATTTAATCTTGCATCGTCGATGGCTTCTTTGACGATTTCTACTCCATAAACTTTCTTTGCTTTCTGAGCCAGGAATAAGGAAATAGTTCCGATTCCGCAATAGAGATCCCATACGGTTTCTTCGCCTTTTAAATCTGCGTATTCCATAGCTTTTTCGTATAATACTTTTGTTTGTGTTGGATTGACCTGGAAGAAAGATAGTGGTCCGATCTGGTATTTTACATTACCGATATAATCATAAATGTATGGTTTACCATATACTTCTTCAATCTTGCTTCCCAAGATCCTGTTTGTCTTTTCTTTGTTGATATTGACGCAGATACTTGTCATTCCTTCGACTTCTGTTAAGGAATCTACGAGCATTTCTAAGTTTCTCAGATTCTTTTTGCTCCCATTCACAACAAGACAGACCATGATCTCACCTGTTTTGAATCCGACTCTTGTTACAATGTGGCGGACCAATCCTTTATGGGTCTTTTCGTCATAAGCTGTAATATTGTTTTTCTTCATATAGTCCAAGACTTTTAATAAAATCTGTTCGTTCACTGGATGTTGGATCATACAGTGTGTGCAATCAATAATATGATGCGTCCTTCCTGCATAAAATCCTGTGATAAGATTCCCTTCTTTGTCATATCCGACTGGAAACTGAGCTTTGTTTCGATAGTAAAATGGTTCTTCCATCCCAAGGATCGGTTCCATTTTTTCTTCGATATTTTCTAAGCCTCCAATTCTTTCTAAACAGTTTTTCACTTTATTAAATTTATATTCTAACTGCTTTTCATAAGCTAAATGCTGTAATGTACATCCTCCGCACTGTCTTGCTTTGGAACAGCGTGGGCTGACTCTGTCTTTGGATGCTTCTATGACTTCTTCTACTCTTGCGAAGCCATAATTTTTCTTTGTTTTGATGATCTTTGCACGAACTTTGTCTCCGATGACTGCATCTTTTAAAAAGAGGGCATAACCATCTATATGGCCGATGCCCTCTCCTTCGTTCCCAATGTCATCGATATAGAGTTCTACGATCTGATTTTTTTTAAATTCCATACGCACCTCTGTATCTTTTTCTTGGTTAAACTGTTGTATTGATCCTATTTTATTATAATTCTTTTAGATAGAGGTCTTACGGATTCTTGTATCTAATAAACGCTGGAATCCTGACCATTCCTGATCTTCTTTTTGTTTCTCCATGATTTCTGCAAATGTTTCCATCTTCGCGTCTAAATTATCTGCCTGACTTAGTGCAATTGCTTCTAATAATGCAGGTTTCTTTGGAGAACCAAATTCTAATTCTCCGTGATGTGCTAACATACAGTGTTTTACTTCATTTGCAAGTTTTGGTGGGAAACCTGGAATCTCACGGATCAGACGGTCTAATTTGATTGCTCCCATCACAATGTGTCCAACTAACTGACCTTCATCTGTATAGTCATTCTCTGGAAAGCTTGATAATTCTTCGACTTTCCCCATATCATGCCATAATGCACACATTACGATCAAGTCTCTGTTTAACTGTGGATACAGATTTGCATAGCTTTCGCAGATCTTCGCTACAGATAAACTGTGCTCTAAAAGCCCTCCGATATACCCATGGTGTACGCTTTTTGCTGCGGAATGTACTTTGAATTCTCTTGCAAAGTTTTTATCCTCTATAAAAATCTTCTCTGCTAACTGTTTTAAATACTGGTTCTTTGTCTTGCTGATCATTGCAAGAAGCTCTTTGAACATCCCATCAATATCCTTCTTGGTACTTGGCATATAATCTGCCATGTCAAACTCACCTTCCTGAGCTTTACGGATCTGTTGGATGTTTAACTGGTTAGAACCCTGGTAACTTGTTACCTGTCCTCTGACTAAAATGTAGTCCATCGCCTCGAAATGTCCAATCGCATTGGTAAGTTCCCATACCTTTCCGTCAATCATTCCTGTTTTATCTTGTAGTGTCAGGGAATAATATGATTTTCCAAATTTGGATGTTCCCGGTGATTTTGTTTTGCATAAATAAATCTCGGAAACCTGATCTCCTTCGTGCAAATCACTAATATATCTCATTGCTTTGTGCCTTTCTAAATTCGTTCTTCGCCAGCCAACTCTCCTGGCGATTTTTAAATCCTCTATTTTTTACCTATGTTATTATGCCACAGTTTAGTTGTAAAATCTAGTGAAATTTACTTATTATGAACGTCATGATTTCAAAAGGCACAAAACTGTTTATGAATTTACATTTTCCGCATTCAAATATGCCTGCTTATAGAAAAATTCCTGTGAATTTAGTGGTGTATCCTGATTTTTAGGAATTTTATAATTTCCATTGTGATCTTCTTCTCTTGCTTTTACATTATCACTTAACATTGTAATAAACATCTCTATCAGCTGCATTTTAATATCTGTATTGTAGATCGGTACGGCTACCTCGACTCTTCTTAATGTATTTCTTGTCATAAAATCTGCTGACGCTATATAAACTTTTTCTCTGCCCTTCGTTCCAAAAATATAGATTCTTGAATGTTCTAAGTATCTTCCCACAATACTTCTTACTTGAATATTATCTGTTTCACCCTTTACTCCCGGAATCAGGCAACAGATTCCTCGAATGACCATGTCAATCTTCACACCTGCTTTGGATGCTTTGATTAATTTCTCCATGATCTTTTTGTCTGTTAAAGAATTCATTTTTAATCCAATATAAGCTGGTTCTCCAGCTTTTGCATGTTCAATTTCCCGATCGATCATATGGAGCACTTTATTCTGTAGACAGTGTGGAGCTACTAGCAGATGATCCGTTTCTTCCACAGTCTCTCCCATAGATAATGCCTGAAAAACTTCCGCAGCTTCCAACGCAATATCTACATTTGCTGTCATTAAAGAAAGATCTGTATAAAGTCTGCTTGTCTTTTCATTGTAGTTTCCTGTTCCGATCTGTGTGATATAAGATACTTTTCCTTTTTTCTTTCTTGTGATCAGACATAATTTAGAGTGTACTTTATAACCATCTAATCCATAGATCACGCGGCATCCTGCATCTTCTAACTGTCTGGACCATTCAATATTATTTTCCTCATCAAATCTAGCCTTTAATTCTACAAGGATCGTGACATCTTTTCCATTTTCTGCTGCCTCGATCAAAGATGCAATGATCTTACTCTGCTTTGCGACACGATATAATGTCATTTTGATTGAAACAACATCTTTATCTTCTGCCGCTTCCTGAAGCATTTTTAGAAATGGCCGCATACTTTCATATGGATAAGAGAGTAACTTATCTTCTTTTTCAATCTGATCCATAATTGGCATTTCTTCGTTAAACTGTGGTGATCTTTGAGGAACTCTTTTCTCAAAAAACAAGTCTGTCTCTCTTCTTAAAATATCCTGAATCTTAAATACAAAAGACAGATCTAACGGTGTCTGTGTATAGAATACATATTTTCTTTCAAGTTCCAGATATTCACATAAAAGATCAATGATCTCTCCATCCATCTCTCTTGATAATTCCATTCGGACTGGTGCTAATTTTTTTCTTTTCTTGATCAGTTCTACCATGAAATCACGATAATCAAGATCTTCATCATACATAGAATCTGCATCAATATCTGCATTTCTTGTAATTCGGATCAATGTTTTTGCTTTGACATGGTATCCTTTGAAGATCCTTGGCACATAGTGAAGAATCATTTCTTCTGATAACATATAAGCATCTTTTCCAGAAATATTGATCAATCTGTCAAACGTTTCATTTCCACATGGGATAATTCCTAATTTTTCTTTTCCATTTTTAGTTTCTAACACAGCAACTGCGTAGATTTCTTTATTCTTTAAAAAAGGAAATGGCTGTCTCTTCCCTATGATCGTAGGAGAGATCAATGGCGCGATTTCTGCTTGAAAATAAGCTCTTAAATATTCGCTTTCTTTTTTAGATATTTTTTGAAAATTTACCAGATGGATGTTGTGTTCTTTCAGAGAATCCATCATCTCCTCATATACGCTGTCTTTTCTTCTATTTAATTTCTGTACCTGTGGAATGATCGCATCAATCTGTTCCTGTGGTGTCATCTTTGTCTTATTTTCTTTCATGTTCTTATCAAGTAACATCTGATCGATCAAAGATCCAACTCTTACCATAAAGAATTCATCTAAGTTGCTCTGGTAAATGGATGCAAATGTCAATCGTTCACATAGTGGTACTTCTCTATTCTCAGCCTCTTCTAATACGCGTTCGTTAAACTTAAGCCAGGACAGTTCCCGGTTCATAAAAATCTTCTGCTGTGTTTTCATCTTTTCCTCCAAATCTCTATACGATGTAATTTCTATTGTACTGGTCAAATGTAAAATCATACTGCTTTTTATGTTAAGTTATCGTAAATTAACGTCTGGAATTGCCATTTTCCCTATGTTTACAGTCCAAACAATCTGTGTTAAACTCTTTAGTGAGTTGCAATAATTTAATGTAAATGAGGAATTTTTCATGAATCAGAAAGTATTACAAACACTTGAATTTGATAAGATTATAAATATTTTAACAGGATACGCAACAACCGAACTAGGTAAGTTGATGTGTGCCAATTTAAAACCAATGACTGAAGAAGCTGATATCTTAAACGCTCAGGATCAGACACAGGATGCATTGACACGTATCTATAAACGTGGAAATGTGTCTTTTTTTGGAGTAAGTGATCTTTCCCCTTCTCTTGCCCGTTTGAAGATGAGAGGTACACTTGGAACTGGGGAACTTCTTGATATCGCTCGTGTTCTGGAATCTGTAAAGAATGCCGTTTCTTACGGAGTCCGCATGGAAGACGATCTTGAAGCAGATTCTCTCGACGAGCTTTTTGAAAGCCTTGTTCCTTTAGATGATCTTCTGCACGAGATCCGCCGCTGTATTATTTCTGAAGAAGAGATCAGTGATGATGCCTCTTCTACTTTAAAACATATCCGTCGTGCAATGAAACAGACAAACCAGAAGATTCATACACAGTTAACTACGCTGGTAAGCTCTGCATCCAATCAGGATAAATTACAGGATGCGATCGTTACAATGCGAAATGGGCGTTACTGCATACCAGTCAAGCAAGAGTACAGAAGTTCATTCCAAGGTATGATCCATGATCAGTCTGCTTCTGGAAATACGCTGTTTATTGAACCAATGTCTGTTGTAACATTAAATAATGAATTAAAAGAATTGGAAGGAAAAGAACAGTCTGAGATTGAGCATATTCTTTCTATATTAAGTGAACAGGCTTCTTATGGTGTTGATGATCTTGCACACAACCAGAAGACCCTTGTATTATTAGACTTCATTTTTGCAAAGGCAAAATATGCGAAGGATATTGATGCATCCAAACCTATTTTCCGTGAAGATGGAATTATCAATATCAAACAGGGATGTCATCCTTTACTAGACCGCAAAAAAGTCGTTCCGATCAACGTATCTCTCGGCAAAGATTTCTCCATGCTGATCGTGACCGGACCAAATACAGGCGGTAAAACTGTATCTTTAAAAACCGTTGGATTATTATCTCTGATGGGGCAGGCAGGCCTTCATATTCCTGCATTCCAAGGATCTTCTCTTGGAATTTTTCGTGAAATTTTTGCAGATATCGGAGATGAGCAGAGTATTGAGCAAAACTTAAGTACCTTCTCTTCTCATATGACAAATATTGTATCGATCGTTCAGCAAGCTCATCGAGATTCTTTAGTATTACTCGATGAATTATGTGGTGGTACTGATCCAATCGAAGGTGCCGCACTTGCGATCTCTATTTTAAGTGATCTGCACGGACGTGGAATTAAAACAATGGCGACAACCCATTACAGTGAACTTAAAATGTTCGCACTTTCCACCGATGATATCGAAAATGCTTCCTGCGAATTTGATGTAGAAACGCTTTCTCCAACATACCGTCTGATGATCGGTATTCCTGGAAAAAGTAATGCGTTTGCAATTTCCCGCAAATTAGGATTGGATGAACATATCATTGAAGGTGCTGCAGATCAGATTGATGAATCTGTCAAAGATTTTGAAACGATCTTAGCTGACCTTGAAAAGAGTAAACAGACGATTGAAAAAGAACAGGAAGAGATCCTTGAATACCGTAAGGAAATCGAAACTCTCCGTAAGAGTTTAAAATCTCGTCAGGATAATATAAAAGAAAAACGTGATAAGATGCTTCGCGACGCCCGTGAAGAGGCTCACAATATCATCTCTGAGGCGAAAGAGATCGCAGATTCTACGATCCGTGAATATAACAAATTAAAGAAACAAAACAAGAATCCAGATGCAAATAAGAAGATGGAACATATGCGAAGTGATCTTCGCGGCCGCATGACAAAATTAGAAGGTCAAATGGCTTACAAATCCAAGAAAAAGAACAAGAAACGTCACGAGGCGAATGATTTCCATGTTGGTGATGAAGTTTATGTAACAAGTCTTTCCCTTGCCGGAACTGTTTCCACGCTCCCAAATGCCAAAGGTGATCTGTATGTTCAGATGGGTATGATGCGTTCTCTTGTTAACATCAAAGACCTTGAGATCACAAAAACGGCCAAAGATGTAAAACGTGAAAATCAAAGAAATGAAAGTCGTAACCGAGGACGTACTGCGATCAACAAATCCGCTTCCATCCGACCTGAGATCAATGTTATGGGTATGACGGTTGATGAAGCAATCGCACAGCTTGATAAGTACATCGATGATGCGTGCCTGGCCAACTTAGCACAGATCACTGTTGTCCATGGAAAAGGAACTGGTGCTTTACGTAAAGGGCTTCATAATTACTTTAAACAGTTGAAGAAACAAAAACGTATCTCCGGTTACCGTGATGGTGAATATGGTGAAGGAGATCTTGGTGTAACTGTTGTTATACTGTAAAAAAGATATAAAGAAGGAGATTTTATGACTTATTACGATATCTTATTTAGCTTTTTTATATATGGGTTTCTTGGTTGGTGTTCTGAAGTCGCTTTTGCAGCTTTTAAACAACATTCCTTTGTAAACCGTGGATTTCTAAATGGTCCGATCTGTCCGATTTATGGAATTGGAGTGACGGTTGTCGTTGCTTCTCTTCAGCCTTACGTCGGAAACTTGATCTTGCTTTATATTACCTCCACCATTCTCGTTACTTTTCTTGAATGGCTAACGGGTTTTCTTCTTGAAAAGATGTTTCATCACAGATGGTGGGATTATTCTGAAATGCCATTGAATATCGGCGGCTATGTATGTCCTTTATTTTCTGCGATCTGGGGCGTCGCTTGTGTATTGATCGTGAAACTTATCTATCCCTTTACGGATAAACTAGTTTCTTTTCTCCCGATATGGCTTGGAAAATTTCTGCTTGTTTTATTAAGCATTGCTCTTATAGTTGATATTTGCATCACGGTTCAGGGTATTTTAAAATTCAACAAACGTCTTGCCCTTATGGAGGATATTGCAAAAGAACTGCGTAATATTTCTGATCAGATCGGTGAAAATATCTACGATAGTATGATGGATGGTCTGGAGGCTCAAGACCGATTAAAAGCTCGTGCAGATGTTATTCGAGAGAAAGTTGATGAAGCCAGACAGGAAAATGCAGATGAACTCAAAGCTCGTATGGATTCTTTAAAACAGCGAGCTGAGGAACTTCGTAGCAAATACGAAAAGATGGCAAAACTTCCTACATTTACATCACGCCGTATTTTACGTGCATTCCCTAAGATGATGCCTCGTGAACATGTAAGAGAATTTGGACAGTTACGACGCATTCTGAAGAAAAAAAGAGATGAATTGAAAAAGTCATGATAAATTTTTAACTGTAAAAATGTCAGGTATATCTAAGTTTCTCGAAAACTTAGATATACCTGACATTTTTTTCTTTTTATTTTCTATCCAATTAACACAGTTTTTCCACTTCCTGACGTTACGAAAGAAACTAATTCGTGAATGTATTAAGAATATAATCAACGTCCGTCGTCTTCTTTAATTCTTCCAGAATTTCTTCTTCTGTCACTGCTTCTGTGATCTGTCCAAGAATCTCTAAATGTTCATCTCCAACTCCAGCAATTCCAATGACAAGCTGTGCTGTTCCGCCATTAAATTCGACTCCGTCTGGATACTGCATCACAATAATTCCGCTTCTTTTTACGTCTCTTTTTGCATCTTCTGTTCCATGTGGAATTGCAAGTCCTAATCCCATGTATACAGATGCTTCTTCATTTCTTCGGATCATTGCTGGAATATAATCATCATCTACATATCCAAGATCTCTTAAAAGTTCCCCTGCTGCCACGATCGCTTCTTCCATGCTTACCGTTGGAAGTCCCAGTTTAATTCCTTCCCTTACCAAAATCATACCTTCTTTCGCTGGTACTTCTGGTGTTGTTTCTACAACTGGTGTTACTATTTCTTCCTCTTTATTTTTTTTCTTATTCTTGAAAAAGAATCCCATAATTGTCTCCCTTCTAAATCCAATTTTTATTCCATTATTTTTTTCTATCTCTATTATAGCAATGAAATTTTTTAACGTCTATTTTTAGTAGTGCTAATTTTTTCAGTAAATTTTGTGTCATTATTTTGTTTTCTGCCGTCACGCCCTTTTATTAATTTCTATTGTTTCCTTTTATAGATCATTCTTTAACATATAAAAATCCTTCATATGTATTTTGTGAATTCTCATCTTCTGGAATAATTTCTAATGTTATCCTCTTGTAACCATCTCCTTCTTTTCTTCGATAGGTGATCGTTACAAATTTCTTTTTATTTGCAAATTGCTTTTTCAGATATTCAATCTTTGTCTTCTTAAGATATTTCACCAAATCATCTGAATGAATAAGCCGTATATCTTCAAAATTGTGAAACCACTCTGACAGAGCTCCTATGGAATCTTGTTTCTTTTTATTCTTGGTTTCTTCCCAATTTAAAATCTTATAACGGTCTTTTTCCAGATTGATTCGGAGAATCTGTGTATACAATCTGTAAAGAGCTACATAGGAGGCTGGCTGTCCCTGACGGTCTACTCCATTTTTCTTGTAATACATCGCTTTTTCTTCATACATACGAATATCAGCAACATCTGATATCTCTTTCATGGAATCCCATTGGCATTCACTGCTTGAAACATATCCATAGGAAATCGAAAGCTCCTTGATCCGATTACAGCTCCAGTACTTGATATCTCCCTCAAATTGCCGTCTGATCCATTCAAACTGTTCTCTTTCCACAAATAGAATTGCTGCAAATTCATCTCCACCCATTCTATAAACTTTCCCATATTTATCAAACCTGCACTTCATGCAAGATGCTGCCACACAGATCAATTCATCTCCCGCTGCATGTCCTTGTCTGTCATTGATAATCTTTAGTCCATCCACATCCATAGAAACATAAATAAATTGAGAATCCATGCGTATCTCTGAAATGTCTTCGTCATATGCTTTTCGATTAAAACATCCTGTCATCTTATCGGTATTCGACATTTCTGAAATAGAGGAAAGCATTACAGATTGTTCCTTATTCCTTTTTTTAACTTTCGACAATCTTAGTACCATAAATAGAATACAGACTGCTGCAATACTCAAATATACAACCATGATCAATATTGCGATCAAATTACTCTTGTTGTCTACCGCAACCCAATATGTAACGCCCACGATATATTTCTGTGTTTTCTTTAAAATATAATAATTCTTTTTTCCATCAACACGAATGATTCCCGATGCAATCTTCTTCTTCGCAACCGTCTTTCTCTGCTTGCGAAGCCCAATATCATCTAATTTCACTCCTATCTTTGAAACATCTGTAGCCCCATAGATTCTTCCAGTTTCTTTATCCGCTACATATAAAGCAATTCCTTTATATACTGGAATATCTGCTACAACAGTCCCCACTTCACTTTGTTTGTTTTTCTCTACGATTTCAATCGTCTGATCTAACAACACTTTGGATGTTTTATATATATTCTTACTATTTACAATATAAAGAATTCCTGCTTCCAAAAACACTGCTGTCACGATCATACCTATCAGCAGACAGCAAATCTTCAACGTCTTATGTTTTATTTTTTTGTTATACATGTATTTCCCCTTATTTTGCATTATTATTTAGACCAAGACACTCTATCATTCTCCCCTTGATATTCGAATACTCCATCATTCTTTTCTTCTAATGCTTTGATCATATGATATGTATATTCATTGTATGGGGTAGGAATTCCCAATTCTTTCCCCATTCTCATCATCGCACCAGAGAACATATCAATCTCTGTATGGCGACCAGAATCAATATCCTGTAATGTTGAGTATCTTGCAGATGCTTTGACAGCACTCCCCCGTCCAGACTTTGCATTGATCCTACTTAAGTCGATTCCTTTCGCTTTAGCAACTGCTTCAACTTCTGCTCTTAATCCTTCTCGGATCGCTGCCATATGTTCACTATCTTCATAGCATCCAACTCCAACTCCTAAGATTGCCTGTGGCAGATTATTACAGACATTTAATTTGAATTTACCCCAGATTTCTGCCTGAATATCATCTGTGATGATCCAGTGAATACCTGTATTTTCAAAAATATCATTGACTGCTTTTACTCGTTCACTTTCGTATGGTTGTTGTAGTTCTCCAAAATAAATCCCTACTGTTGTTTCTGGATCAAAATGATATCCATTTTCCTTCTTCTGTGATGCTACTTTAATAAAGGAGTATAAAATATGTGATTTATCAATTTTCTCCGCTATGATCTCTTCACTGTCAACTCCGTTCATCAGACTCATGACCGTTGTATTTTCTCCTGCTATTGTCTGAATATCCTGTAATGCCCCTCTCAAACTTCCGTATTTTAAAGATACGATCAGAAGATCTACATTGTGTGCTTCTTCTGGAGTCCACACTTGCGGTGTGTATTTTGTTCCATTGATCATTAATCCTTGATTTTTGAGGTGTTCATTTCTCTCACCATCTGCTACAACTCCCAGTGTAATATTTTTATTATTTGACAGTCCCCAGATGACGTACGAACCTACGGCACCTGCTCCAAGAACTGCTACTTTTTTGATATTCATTGTTTTTTGGTTCCTCCTGATCGTCGTTTTTTGATTGTTATTCTTATTTTAACATTTTTGGAGTGTCTTTTGGGTATATTCTTGTTTTATTTATATTTATTTATTATAATAAACATAAATAAATATAAATAAACATATATTCATATAATAAATATAAATAAACATAAATAAATATGGAGGTGAATAGAAAATGGAAAATCCTTTTACTTTAACATTTGGTCAAAAACCTACGGAATTCATTTCGCGCACTAACCAAATTGGAAAGATCATTCATACATTTGATATGGAAAATCCTTCAAATAAAGTTTATATGGTTGCTGGTGTCAGGGGGTCTGGAAAGACGGTTTCTCTTGCTGAAATTGCTGATCATTATTCTTCAAATGATCAATGGATTGTTTTAAGATTGAGTGCTGATACAGATTTGATCGCTGGTGCAGTTTCCGAACTTACCCGCGTTTCACAATTTCATGATCTGGATCTTGGATTAAATCTAAATCTCGGAATTGCTGAGTTGTCGGTAAACAAAACAAATGATTCTTTGGAAAAAGAAGCTATGCTTCGTAATATTCTTGAGAAGTTAAAAAATAAAGGAAATAAAGTTCTTTTTATCATTGATGAGATTATAAATAATTCTTATGTCAAAGTATTTGCTAGTAATTTTCAGATTTATATTACACAGAATTACCCTGTGTATCTTGTAATGGCTGGTTTGTTTGATAATATCAGCAATCTTCAAAACGAGAAGAGTCTGACATTTTTATATCGTGCTCCAAAAATTTTTCTGGAACCACTTAGCATTCCTGCAATTACTACAAGTTATCGTTCTGTATTTGACATTTCTCCAAGTGAGGCTGTTGAGATGGCGAAACTTACAAAGGGGTATCCTTTTGCTTTTCAGATTCTTGGTTATTTGAAGTGGGAGACAAATGATGATCTTGAAAAACTGCTTCCTAAGTTTGACGAGGAATTGATCATTTATGCTTATGAGAAGATATGGAGTGAACTTTCTGAACTTGACCGGAAGATTGTTTATGTAATTTCTACGGGAGTTTATAAAACTGGGGAAATTCGTGAGAAATTATCGATATCTCCACAGTTATTGAATACCTATCGGAAGCGGTTGATGGAACGTGGTGTTGTGAATGGTTCTGTTCGTGGAGAACTGACTTTAGCGCTGCCTCGATTTGAGGAATATATTGAGATGTATTGTGAAGTTGAAATTTGAAATCAAAAAACACCCGCTAAGTTATCTTTGAAATAATATAACTTAGTGAGTGTTTCTATATATAATCTTTTAAGCAATCTGTGCGATCTCTGTCTCATTTGCTACCACATTCTGATCACCTACAAATGTAATACTCTTTGCTTCTCCCTGATCAAGCACAACTAACATTGTAATATCGTCACAATTTTCTTCTTTTAATTTTTCTCTATCAAACGTCATAATCAATTGTCCTGCTTTGACTTTGTCGCCTTTTTTAACTTTTGAGCTACAAATTCCTGTCAGATTTACGGTATTAAGTCCGCAGTGAATCATTACCTGTAATCCATTATCCATCACAATTCCAATTGCATGCTCTGATCCTTCAAATACAACTTCAACTGTACCATCGCAAGGAGAATAAATTTTATCATCATTTGGTTTGATCGCAATTCCGTCTCCCATCATTTTCTGGGAAAATACGTCATCGTTTACCTTATCAATACTTACAAGTTCTCCTGTTAAAAATGCTTTTAAGTTTTTATTTTTCTTGAAAAAAAACATATTTACACCTCCAAAAATTTAATTTATAATTATATAATTAAGTTAACATTAACGTCCTTTATATGGACTATTTATGCTGTCGATATATTCGTGGCTGAAAGGAGCTTTTCTTAATGAATTTGAATATTCCTCTGCATTCACTCTCTCCAAAAGAACTTGAGATCATGCAGTATGTTCACGAACACTCGGTTGCAATTGTTTCAATGAGCATTCAGACATTTGCACAGGAAATTAATTACTCCACATCAACCGTCATTCGTTTCTGCCGTAAGCTTGGATTCAGTGGTTTCCCGGAATTTAAATATTTTTTAAAGAATTTAAATATTCAAAAAGAACAAAATCCTGTATCATCCGATATATCTGTTGCTTCGATCAAGAATTCGATCAAAGCTGATCTTGAAAGTACTTCAAGTCTTCTAAATTCTGATGATATGTTTCAGATCGCAAGACTGCTTTGCAGTAACCCGCCAGTTTATTTATACAGTCCTGCTGGTCTTACCGATATTTCTGTCAGCTATCTTGAAAGTATGTTATTTATTTCAGACTGTCAAAAAGTGTATAAAACTACTGCTTCTAAAGCTTTAAGACATTTTATCCAAACAGCTGATAAGAAAAGTATTTTTATTTTTATCAGTAATTCCGGACGCTTTGAATCAACTTTAAACCTTGCAAAGGAAGCTCGCCTTCACGGTATGATCGTAATATCGATCTCTTCCATTGAAAATAATGATCTTGCTGAAGTATCTACCTATAACCTTCGTTTCTTCTCTAAAAAGCGCGAAAATGATGGTGCGGATTTAACTTCCCGACTTTGCTCTTTCTTTGTATTGAGCTCATTTATTGAATACTTCAGTTTCTATAAGAAAGGCCTTGAACATGAAAACTTTTCTGAATCAGATTGATTCTTCCAATTTTACTGAAAACGATAAAATGATCCTTGATTATTTTATTCAACATAAAAATCATCTTCCTTATTTATCTTTAAGTGATATCTGTAAGGATTTATACCTTTCCAATGCAACAATTGTTCGTTTTTGTCAGAAGCTTGGATTTAAAGGATTTAATGAATTAAAATTTACCCTTCGCAATGAACTCCATTCTTCTTCTGATTTTTCAAATTCCTGGAAGATCCTGCAACGACGTACTGCTGTTTTAAAAGATTTTATAGATAATATTGACGCAGTAAAAATTAAAGACATCTGCTCGGAGATCATGCGGAACAAATCTATTTATATTTATGGACGTAATATGTCTTCGCTTCCTGCAAAGTATTTATATTCCATGCTTAATTCCATGGATATTCCTTGTATCTATATTGACTGGATTGATTTTTTACGCGCTCTTTCCAAATCGCTTCCTGAAAATGCTACATTGATCATCTTCACGAATTACGGAGAAGCATCGATTTATCAGTCAATTATTGATTCTTGTCATCAACGTCATGCTAATATCATCTGGATTTCCAGTTCTGAGATCAATCCTTCATTACTGACCGATTCAGATACTTATATCTGGACACAGGAAGTTCCTCTTGAACATGTTCACCTGCGTACCAAAATGACTTCATTTCTTGTCGTTCAACTTATTGTAGAATATCTCCGACACCATATCAAAAAGCAGGAAGACCCTTTTTAAATAGTCTTCCTGCATTTTTTGTTCATATTAATACTTTAATACTGCTCTTACTGCATCAGCTATTTTTTCTACTTTTGGTCCATAAATAACTTGTATATGTGATTCACTTGGTTTTACGATTCCAAGACAGCCTGTTTTCTTTAATTCTTCTTCATTTACAATAGACATATCTTTTACATCAACACGTAATCTTGAAATACAGTTGTTTACAACTTCAATGTTATCAAATCCACCCAGACCATCAATAATAGTAGTTGCAAGATTTTTCATTTTTTCATCTACGCTTAATCCTGTAGCATCGTCTTCTTCCTCATCGGCTGCTACATCAATAGAAATGTTCTTACGTGATAGATACCATTTAAATACCACATAGTAGATTACTGCGTAAAAAACTCCAACGATTGGAATCCAATACCAATGTGAACCTGGTTGGAATACACCCCAGATAAAGAAGTCAATAATTCCTCCCCCAGTATTTCCTACAATAACTCCTAAAACTGACATCAGCATGAAAGAGATACCACCCATAATAGAATGAAATAAGAATAACATTGGTGCAATGAACATAAAGGAAAATTCCATTGGTTCTGTGATACCAGATACAAAACTTGCTGCAACACCAGCAATCATTAATGCTTTTACTTTTTTCTTCTTTTCTTCAGGAGATGTCTGATAGATTGCAAGTGCTGCTCCTGGAAGTCCAAACATCATAAATGGCATCTTTCCTTGTCCAAGGAACTGTGTATACTGCTGAAGATCTGTTAGAGGAACTTTATCTACGTACTGTAAGAAAATATTTAAGCATCCTTCTACGCCTTTATATGTTCCACCTAATGGTGTTGTTCTAAATAATGAATTTAATACATGATGGAGTCCTGTTGGAATCAACAATCGTTCTAATGTACCGAAAATAAATACTCCAAATGCTCCTGCTGAATGAATCAATGAACCTAATCCATTGATACCTACTGAGATTGGTTCCCAGATTAGTGGCATTACAAGACCGATCAATGACATTGTTACAATTACGATCAGTGCTACGAATCGTTTTCCACCATAAAATGCGATTGCTGCTGGAAACTGTACTTTATGATATTTATTATGCAGCCATGCTGTTACAAGACCTGCAAGGATACCTGCTGTTGCACCCATATCTACTGTTTCTACTCCTAATGTAGGAGAAATCTTCATGGCACTAAAATCCATAATACCTGTTCCGATGATACAGCTGCTGGCTACTAAGAATGCATAGTATCCTAAAAATCCTGCAAATGCCGCTACACCTTTATCTTCTTTTGCAAGTCCCATTGCAATCGAAATTGAGAACAAAACTGGCATCAATGTAAATACAATCCCTGATACTTTATTTAATGTTGAAATAATAAACAATGGTACAGTTGCTGCTAAAAATGGAATTGCTCCCTGCACCTGCGGTTTCATAAATGCGGACGTAAGTCCAAGGACGATACCGCACGCAGCTAAAGCTGCGATTGGCATCATAAGACTTCTTCCCAGATCAGAGAAGAAATTCATAATTTTATTTTTCATAATCAAACACCATTTCCTAATTTATAATACATTTACATCTCTTTTCTTATAAATATAGTATGCTTATTTTAATTCTGGCCACATACCTTTGTTTGCTTCAATCAATTCATCTAAAATTGTTCTTGCTACCTTTGCATCATTAATCAGGCGGTTTAATGTAAATGCCTGTAATGCTTTCTGGTAAGAATTCTCAAAGAATGCATCTACAAGAACTTTTTCACAAGACACCTGCTGTACAAGAAGTCCTAAGTAGAATTGAGGAATATTTCCAACTCTCATTGGGCGTGGTCCATTGATTCCAAGTTCACATACTACTTCTACCATTGCATCGTCCTGCATATTAGCAATCGCTCCGTTATTTTCTACGATTAAAATGAAACGTCCTAATGTATTGAATGCAATCGCTTCTGCAACTTTAATCATCATTTCTGCATGTGCATCTGAAATTGCATGGAATTTATCTCCAAGTTTTCCTTCTTTGATGACTTCTGCACACTCTGTAAATACACGTTTTTCACGACCATCGATAACTTCATCGGCACGAGTATATTCTGGATTCAAATGACTTGCCTTATATTCTGGATACAGATAATATCCATCATATGTATTTGGCAGATAGTCTGGAAAGTCTTCTAACATTGTTTGAACAAATCCATAAGTGTCAAGCCATGACTGGTCTCTCTGTTCTGCATCCTGTGGAAGAAATCCTTTTTCTTTTACGATCTGTCTTACTTTTGGAAGTAAATCTTCTCCTGTATTTTTGTCATAAATATGTGTGAACCATCCATAATGATTTAATCCAAAGTATACTGGATCAAGATCTTCCCAGTCATATCCTAACAAACGGCTTGTGGAACGTACTACATTTTCTGGCTGATCACAGATATTTAAGATTTTCTTATCATCTGGGAATTCTCTTCTTAATGCCTCTGCAACGATCGCTGCTGGGTTTGAGTAGTTTAAGATCCATGCTTCTGGTGAATACTGGCGGATCTGATGAATTGCTTCGATCATATCTACACAAGAACGTAATCCATATGCCATACCACCGGCTCCACATGTTTCCTGTCCGATCTTTCCATGAGCTAGTGGAATATGTTCATCCTCTCTTCTCATTGGAAGACCACCAGCACGCATCTGCATGAAAATGAAGTCCATATCCTGATATGCCTCTGCTGGATCTGTTGTGTAGGAAAAATCTAATTCGGGATATCTTTCACTGAACATGATATCTCCATACTGACCGATCGGTTTCTGTCTTTCCCCATCGATATCAAATAAGACAAGTTTATTTAATGGAAACTCTTCCTGCATACGAGCAAATGATTTTAAAAATCCAAGTGTATATGTGCTTCCTCCGCCTACGATACATACGTTATATTTTTTCATTTTTAACTTCTCCTTGTGATTGCTTTTATAAACTTCTTTGTTATAACTTTCGTGAATGATCCGGCCAGATTTATTTACGAATTTGGGTTTTTGTTTGCATCTCTTGTTTACAGTTATTACTATAGCTGAAACGGTTTTAATTGTAAATATTTTTACTGATTGTAGGTTTGTATGTTGAACATTGTTATTTATTACATTTTACGTAATGTTTTACATGTATAATCAAAACCACCGGCTTAGCCGGTGGTTTGTACTAGCCCTATAAGGGCTTATTACCGACGCTAAGTCTAAAGACCCATCGAATTTGGTTCGCCAACTGTACCGTCATTTACTTATTAAGCCCTACGGGGCTTATTTTATTTATTTTGGTTTACTGGCTCACCCGTAAACGGGTCAATATATTCTTTTAGTGTCATCTGATCATACTCTAAATCATTTTGTAATTGATTTTGAATATATTCTTGTATCTTCTTTG
>CAJMOO010000023.1 GCA_905215045.1 uncultured bacterium
AAGATAAAGCTGCTGCTGTTGGCTCGTTGATGATACGTTTTACATCAAGTCCTGCTATCTTACCAGCATCTTTTGTTGCCTGACGCTGAGCATCGTTGAAGTAAGCTGGAACAGTGATAACTGCTTCTGTTACTTTCTCTCCTAAATAGTTTTCAGCATCTGATTTTAATTTCTGTAAGATCATTGCTGAGATTTCCTGTGGAGAGTATGCTTTGTCATCGATCTGAACTTTGTAATCTGTTCCCATATGACGTTTGATAGAAGCGATTGTCTTTTCAGCGTTTGTTACTGCCTGACGTTTTGCAGGTTCACCAATGACACGTTCTCCTGTCTTTGTAAATGCTACTACAGATGGTGTTGTTCTCATACCTTCTGCATTTGTAATAACGGTTGGTTTTCCACCTTCCATAACTGCTACACAACTGTTTGTTGTTCCTAAGTCAATACCAATAATTTTACCCATGATCTATGTCCTCCTAAGATTTCTTCTTAATTCTATATATAATAAATATTAGTTAGCTACTTTTACCATACTGTGGCGCAGTACATTTTCTTTGTACATATAACCTTTCTGTAATTCTTCTGCAACGATGTTCTCACCGAGTTCATCATCTTCGACATGCATCACTGCGTTGTGAAGGTTTGCATCGAATTCTTTTCCTTGTGCATCCATCGGTGTGACTCCCAGATCTTCCATCACAGATGTAAACTGTTTGTAGATCTGTTCGATTCCCTTAACGAATGCGGAATCTTTCTCTTCTTCTGATACGGCTTCCAAGCCTCTCTCGAAGTTATCAATGACTGGAAGAAGTTTTTCTAAAACTCCCATAGCTCCCATATCATAACGCTGTGTGGCTTCTTTGGCTGTACGCTTTCTTGCGTTCTCAAATTCTGCCATCAGTCTCTGGTATTTGTCTTTCCAGTCAGCTACGGACGCTTCTAATTCTGCGATCTTGTCATCAGCGGATGCTTTCTTTGTTTCTTCTGTTTCTTTGGAAGCTTCCTCTTTTGTTTCTGTATCTTTTATATCTTCAGCAGTCTCTTCTGCGTTCTTTACTTCTTCGTTGATGTTTTCGTCTTTCTTACTCATCACATCACTTCCTTTCTTAAGATTTGTCTTTAAAAATATCATCTAATTCCTCAGTGAGGTTCTTTAAAGTCTTAACGACTTTCTTGTAATCCATTCTCTTTGGTCCGATGATACCAACGGTACCTGTACCGCCTTCTGCAAGTTCATATGTTGCAGTTACGATACTACAGTCCTTCATATTCTTGACCGGAGATTCTTCTCCGATATAAACCTGGATTCCTGTGTGATTATCGGGATCTGATTCCAGTGTTGAATCAACCAGCTGTGTCAGGGCTTTCTTCTCTACTAATGTATCAAGAAGCTCTGTTGCTGTATCCGGATTCCCAAGTTCCGGATATTTTAAGATGTTGGTTGCTCCTCCTGTGTAGATCTCCATATGATCTGCATCATGGATCGCTTTGGCGATCTCTTCAAGAATCCGTTCTAATACATCCTGTCTGATTCCTGCCTGTTCTCTCATCGTCTGGATCAGTGCAAGGTTGATATCCTGTAAGGATAATCCCTGTAAAAATGTATTCAGCAATACATTTAACTTGAGAACATCTTCATTGGAAAGAGGTTCTTCTACCTGAATCATCTTGTTCTTCACGATATTCCCTTGTGTCACGATGACTGCAAGCAGATGTTCATGATCTACCTGAGACAGCTGCACAAATTTAAGTGTCACATTCTGATAATGTGGGGAAGAAACCATTGTTGCGTAATTCGTGCTGGTCGCTAATACATTGGCAACCTGCTTTAATAAGACTTCCATCTTATCTACTCTCTTGATCAACGCCTGTTTCTCTTCGTGTTCGCTGTCACGTTCTGTCATCAGCTGATCGACATAAAAACGATAACCTGCATCAGAAGGAATTCTTCCTGCGGATGTGTGAGGCTGTAAGATAAATCCCATATCTTCCAGATCTGCCATCTCGTTACGAATCGTCGCTGAGCTTAGCTTTAATTCCGGATGTTTCGCTATGGTTCTTGATCCTACCGGCTCACCGGTTTCAAGGTAATTGGCGATAATCGCTTTCAATATTAACTTCTTACGATCATTTAACTCCATATCTTCGCCTCCTGTTATTAGCACTCATTTATGTCGAGTGCTAACATCTATATTTAAAGTAGCACTTTCACTTTTTAATGTCAACCTTTTCTTTAAATTTTTTTGAAAATTTGTTCAGTTTTTTTCTTCTCTGAATAGAATGTACAAAAGGAGGCGTCTCTCATGCATAAAAATATGGACTTTAATATAGAACAAACACGGCTTAATAATACTTATCGACAATTAAACTCTGATCATGATTTTCACACATATTTAAATAAACAAGAAGATCAAACTCCTACTTACTGGTCCTTTTTTAAATTAAGGATTGGATTTTCTATTTTGTTTTTATTTTTTATCGTTGCTTGTTCAAAATCACTTCATACAAAAGAAACCAAACAGCTACAATCCGTTTTTTCACAGGTAAATGAAGTTGATCCTTATACTTCATATGTTTTAGAAAAGCTGGATTTACATATGCCTTGATCTTCGTTCATCAAAACGAAAACCCGAAACACATGATCTCTCATCTGTGTTCCGGGTTTCTTATATGTTTTTATTTGTTTTTCTCAGTAATATGGTTATCTTTGTACAAGCTCTACTTTTACACCATTTTGTTCCAGTACTTCTTTTGCTTCTGATGGAATCTGGTCATCTGTAAATACCATATCAATATCCTTAAGTCTTGACTGCATGACAACTCCATGCTCTGAAAACTTACTGGAATCTGTCAGGATAATGGAATTCCTTGCTGACCCCATCATGCTCTTGGCAGCCTCTACTCTTAACATATCCCCACTGGTAAACCCAATTCCTGGAATATATCCATCGGTTCCCATAAAGAGTTTATCAACATAAAAAGCTTCAGCACACGTCTTCACAAGCGGTCCAACCATAACTTCTGCTTCCTTCTGATATTCTCCTCCGAGAACAATAACCTTCGTTACTCCTCCTTCAGATTCTCTGATAAATCTTGCTATAAAAGAAGAATTTGTGATCACTGTGATATCTTTCTTTGTTTCAGAAAGGTACTTCACCAGTAAAGCGCAGCTTGAACCTGACTCTACCATGATCGTCTCTCCATCTGATACGATTTCGCTTGCTTTCGCTGCGATCCGCTGTTTCGTCTCATAACAAAAAGCCATACGATTGCTGATATCTGACATATTCTTCATCGTTGCGTACCCATGTTCTCTTATTAAGAAATTAAGCTCTTCCAATGCATCCAAATCCTTACGGATCGTTACCTGAGATACTTCCAGCATCTTTGATAATGTCGCAACTTCTACTTTCTTTTTTTGATTTACAATTTCAAGAATCTTTGTCTGTCTATCTGTCATGAAACTTTTCCTTTCTTACCTTATATATTAGGAAAGAGCCGTCTTGCGGCTCTTTCCTGATCAGTATATCATAAAATCTTCTTTATTTATATTATAAATCGCAGATTCCTTTTCCTTCTCCATAAACTGCATACCAGTCATTGTTGAAGTCTGTCACTGCTTTGTCAATGTTAGGATTGGCAAATACCTGTTTTAATACTGCGTATGGTGCTGTGATCGCTTCTGCTCCATAGTTAAATGCATTCTTCACCTGTTCTACACCTTTGAATGATGCTGCTACGATCTTGCAGTCATATCCATCATCTTCAATACGGTCCTGAAGATTGCTGATCAGTTCCATAGGATCTGCTCCAAGGTTTCCGATACGGTTTACATATGGTGCGATATAGTCAGCTCCTGCTGCTAATGCAAAATATGCCTGCATCAGATCATAAACTGCTGTTGCTGTTACGTTAACACCTTCTGATTTTAAGATCTTGATCGCTTTTAATCCTTCATATGAAACAGGAACTTTGATGTATACCTGATCATCGATCTCTTCTAAGATTCTATGAGCCTCCTTAACGATCGTCTCTGCATCTAATGAAATAACCTGTACGTGAAGACTTCTTTCTTTCCCGATGATCTCACGAACCTTTCTCATATGTCCGAAGAAATCTTCTGGAGATGTCTTTTTAACGATGGATGGGTTGCTTGTTACTCCAGCGATTGGCATGTGGTCTACACCGTCTTTGATCTCTTCAAGATTCACAGTATCTAAAATAAATTCCATGGTAAAATTCCTCCTGCTTCTTTTATATATTGCTTCGTTTTTTGATAGTTTTATCTTACCACATTTTTCGAATATGTCAATATTTATTTTCATTTATTTGTTTTGTAAGTTTCGTTTGTAAGTATTTTATTTACTTTTCGTAACTCATATGTTAAACTATAAGAAAGAAATGGAAGGGAGAATATCATAACCATGCAAACAAATGGTATTGTTTTTAATATACAGAAATTCAGCATTCATGACGGACCTGGAATCCGCACAACGGTCTTTTTAAAGGGCTGTCCACTTCGCTGCAAATGGTGTGCAAATCCAGAATCACAGTTAAGCCAAGTTCAGGTTTTATATGACAAAGAAAAATGTGCTCATTGCGGTACTTGCGTTCATGTCTGTCCAAATGAAGCAATTGCTATGGACAAGGACAACTATGTGCGTGTTGACCAATCAAAATGTGTTGGATGCCTTCAGTGCGTAAAAAACTGTCCTGCAAAGGCTTTAAGTTATGAGGGAGAAACAAAAAATGTAGAGGAAGTTGTCAAGGTCTGTCTTCAGGATATTGATTTTTATGAAGAATCTGGCGGAGGTGTAACAATCTCTGGTGGCGAAGGAATGGTTCAGCCGGATTTTGTAAAAGCACTTCTTGCAAAATTAAAAGGACATAAGATTCATACAGCGATTGAAACCACTGGATATATTAAAGAAGAGATTTTTAGAGAATTGGCTCCGATATTTGACTTGCTTTTATTTGACGTGAAACACTATGACAGTAACAAGCATTATGAAGGAACCCATGTCCATAATGAACCAATCGTTGAGAATTTGGCATGGGCGATCTCTCAGGGAATCGAAGTTCTTCCTCGAATTCCTGTAATTCCTGATTTCAATGATTCTTTGGATGATGCAAAAGGAATTGCTGCTTTATTAAATCAGGTTGGTGCGAAGAAAGTCCAGCTGCTTCCATTTCATCAGTTTGGTGAAAATAAGTATCATTTGCTTGGAAAGACATATGCTTATGAGGATGTGAAAGCATTGCATCCTGAGGATCTTACGGATTATCAGCAGATATTTTTGGATGAGGGCATCGACTGCTTCTTTTAAAAATTCTATATATAAAAAATCCTAGACAAACAAATTTTCTTTGTCTAGGATTTTTCTATTTACATATCTTTTTTTAATTATAATGTCTGTTCTGTTCTTCCGATAATATCATCCTGTGTCTTCTTAGATAACACATTAAAGAATGCACTGTATCCTGCAACACGAACGATCAGATCTTTATGTTTCTCTGGATGTTTCTGGGCATCGATCAGAGTTTCTCTGGATACAATGTTATACTGTACATGATATCCATGTAAACGGTTGAAGAATGTACGGATCAACATCTCTAATTTCTGTTTGTTTTCTTCTGTAGATAACATCTGTGGTGTCATCTTCTGATTTAATAGCACTCCACCTGTGATCTTCTCTGTTGGAAGTTTAGCAACCGTCTTAAATACCGCTGTTGGACCATTCTTATCTGCATTATGTGCCGGACTGCTTCCTTCGGCTAATGGTTCGAATGCATTTCTTCCATCCGGAGTTGCAACTGTTCCCATTCCCTGTCCAACGTTTGCACTAATAGAAGATGTTCCACCATAACGGATACCTCCGATTGGTCCTCTGTGATAACGAGTGTTTGGATATTTTTTGATCTCATCTAAATAAGAATCATATGCTTCTACGACTAACTGATCTACATAGTCATCATCATTTCCATATTTAGGTACATCATTAATGAGCATTTCCTGAATCTTCTTGTTTTCAGGTGACTGGAAATCATCTAAGATTGCATTCCAAAGCTGTTCTTTTGTGATCTTTTTCTCTTCATATACAAGTTTCTTGATCGCTGCAAGAGAATCTGCCATATTGGCAATTCCAACCTGAAGTCCAGAGATAAAGTCATAGACTGCTCCACCTTCTTTGATCGTTTTTCCTCTTCCAATGCAGTCGTCCGTTAATGCAGAACATAAAACGTCTGGTACATCTCTCTCTGATGCTTTATCAATTGCATTTTCTACGATAACGCTGTAGCGTGTCATTTCTCTCACTGTCTTATCCCATGCTGCTAATAGATCTTCATATGTTTCCATCTCTGTAAATTTACCATATCCTTTGGTAAATCTCTTACCACTTGTTAAGTCAACTCCGTCATTCATAGCACAAAGCAGAACTCTTGGGAAGTTGATGTAGGACATACCTGTACAACGATATCCCCATTTCCCTGGGACAGCTGTCTCTACGCATCCGATGGCACTGTAATTGTATGCATCTTCTTCTTTGACACCCCAGTTGATGAAAGATGGAATGATGATCTCATCGTTATTTAATGCTGGCATACCAAATCCAAGTTTCATAACCTCGATACATTCATCAAAGAAATGTTTGTCGATATTGGCATGATAACGGACCGTTAAGTTTGGCTGTGTCAGTCTTGTCTGTGCAACAGACTGTAATACAACGAAACTTAATTCGTTAACTGCATCTTTTTTATCTGTTGTCTGTCCACCAATTGTTACGTTCTGGTACATTGGTGATCCTGCTGAACTTAAAGTATGTGACTGAGAACGTACTTTATTGATCGTCAATGTCTTGATCCACAGGCATGTTAATAATTCTAAGACATCTTCTTTTGAGATCTTTCCTTCATTGATATCTTTCATATAGTATGGATACATATACTGGTCGAAACGTCCGTAACTTAAGGAATGTCCATTGGACTCGATCTGAAGGATCAGCTGAATGAACCATACAGACTGAACGGCTTCTCTAAAGGATGTTGCTGGTTCATATGGAACTTTCGCACAGATCTCGCTCATCTGTAATAATTCTTCTTTACGTTTCGCATCTGTTTCTTTGTCCGCTAATTCTTTTGCAAGTTTGCTGTAGCGCTGTGTAAAATCACGCACTGCTTTGATAACGATTAAAACAGCTTTATAAAATACGTTCTTATCAATGCTTTCTGGATCTGTGAAATCTAATGCTGCTCTTAATTCTTTTACTCTTTTTTCGTATCCTTTTAATCCATCAGATAAGATTCTCTGGTAATTGACTGCCAGATGGGCATCCCCGGCATTTAATTTTCCTTCCATTCCAAAGACACCTGTCTCCATGAATACATCCACTTCTTCTGGAAGTAGGGCTTCTCCTCTGGCTCGAAGGTTATTATTCTCCCAGAATGGTGCGATCTCTCTTAATTGTTCTTTTGTCTCTTCTGTGATATAGAAGACATCTCCGTCACGTTTCTCAAAAAGATCTAACTCATTCATAACAAATTCCATTGTATATTCTGGGAAGATTGGAGCATTCTTGTTCTTTGTCGCCTGATTTCCAGCGATCAGCGATTTATCATCAATGTAAATGCTCATTCCTTCTAAGATCTTCTGAAGCATTAAGGCTCTTACCATCACTCTTGGCTGATTCTGGTTTTCTTTGTAGGCTTCTGTTGCCAGTACCGCTCTCTGGGCATCAATATATGGTTTTGCATCGAGCACTTCCTCACGAAATGCCTGCATACGTTCTGTTAATTTACCGAAATGTTCTGTATTGTTCATGGTATCTCCTTTCAGAATGTTTCGTTCGTAACTTATATTTGTTTTGTTTGTAATTATAAGTTATCATTTTTTTATATAAATGTCAATGGATTTGGTTCATAATTATATTTATTTTCATTTGAAAGTTATTTTTGTACAAAAAGAAAAAGATGCCATATTTTCTATGACACCTTTTTCAATCCTCTTTATTCTACATTTACATGATTTCCAGCAGCCATTTCGTCTGATACATCGTCTCTTCTGCTTAATTTCAAGCACAACTCATCGAGTACAATATGTACAGACTGATCAAATAAGGAACTAAGCAGCTGAATGGAAGCCGTTTTTTGATCTCCTTTGATTCTTCCTGGAACCTTGATGATGCAGTCTGCTAATTGTCCCAGTTCCGATTCTTCTTTGCTTGTCACTGCAATGATCTTTAATCCAAGTTTCTTTGCAGCTTTTGCATTGCTTAATGTATTTTTTGTTGTTCCTGAACCAGAGATTGCAAGATAAACCTCATTTTCTCTTAATGCAGGTGTGATCGTTTCTCCCATAACATATGGCTGGTAACCGATATGCATCAGTCTCATTGCGAAACATCTTCCTACAAATCCGCTTCTTCCTTCTCCATCGACAAAAATCTTCTTGTCTTTACTTAAGAATGTCATTGCCTGGTCCAATGTATCTTCCTCAAATTTATTCATGACTTCACTAATTTCACTCATGATCTCTTCTATCAATCTCATTTTATTACCTCTTTAAATTTCATTAATTCTTCTTCCATATTCTCTGCTTTTGTGATCGCTGATCCTACGATCACAGATTGAATATTTTCTTTTTTGAGTTCTTTACATACATCCAATTTAATTCCACCTGCAACACAAATGTTTTGAATCTGTGGAAATTCCTGCTTAAATTTTTGGATTTCTTCTATTATATTGTGATCTCCACTCTTATCTACCGATGTATGCAGACAGTAGATCGCATTTTTAAAATCTGCAATCTCATGAATCTTCTCTTTGGAACATTCCAGCAGATCGATCAGCATGTATTTTTCATAAGACTGACTGACTTCATAACATTTTTCCAATGTTTCTCTGGAAGAACTTCCCATAACCGTTAAGATATCAAAACCTTGCTCATATCCTTGTTTGAATTCATATGCACCTTCATCGCATGTTTTTAAGTCCGCTAATAATAGCGAATCTTTTTTATATTCATTTAATTTCTTTAATGCAAAGAGTCCATAATCTTTAATCAGGGATGTTCCGATTTCTATAATATCTGTTTCCCCTGCAAATGTTTTTACCATTTCTTCTGCTTTTGAGAGACTGACTCTGTCAATGGCTGTCTGTAATTTCATGATCATATCTCCCCTTAGTTCTTCTTTTGATAGGTCTTTAAGAATTCGTTTAATCCATTGATCGTTGGAAGTCCTTCATTGTCACTTAAGTTCATAACCTGCATGGCTCCGATTGCATTTCCTCTCTCAAGGATTTTTTTATCATCCAGACCTTCTAATGTTGCAGAGATCACTCCAGATGCAAAGCCGTCTCCAGCTCCAACAGTGTCAACCACTGGTACTTTAAAACATGTTTCTTCGCTTTCCACAAAAGATCCATCATCCAGACGTTCTTTGGAATAAGATCCAGAAGTTCCAAGTTTGATCACTACCTTCTTTACACCTTCATTTAAATAAAAATCTGCGATCTCTCCTTTTGTCTGAAGTCCTGTAAATAACTTTCCTTCACGGAATCCCGGCATGACAACATCACACATACATGCAAGTTTATTTGTCTCTTTGATCATCTGTTCCTCACTGTCCCATAAAACCGGACGTGGGTTTGGATCAAATGTTACCATCAATCCATTCTGGTGTGCCATCTGAATCAGTTCTTTTGTCATCTCTTTTGTCTCTTCACTTAATGCAGGAAAGATTCCTGTCACATGAAGAATCTTGCTTCCACTGAAATCGACATCTCGAAGCAGCTCCTTCGTAGATTTTGATGCCGCAGATCCTTTTCTAAAATAAATAACTTCTGGATCACCTGCATCTACCTGATTCTTAATCTGAAATCCGGTTGGTGCTTCATTTATTTCCTTAATATAACTTGTATCGATCTGTTCCTTCTTTAAGAAATCTTTGATATATTCTCCAAATGGATCTTCTCCGACCTGTGTCATATAAGAAACGCTGTGACCTAATCTTGATAATCCCATTGCCACATTTAATTCTGCTCCTGCAATCATCTTTGTAAAATGATCGACCTGACTTAGAGGCTGCTTTGTATCCGCTAAAAACATTACCATTGGTTCTCCGATTGTTAATACTTCACACATAATTCTTTCTCCTTTATTTTGCTTTTTTGACTGTTTCTATCTGATCTGCGATTTTTTCTTCATCAATTGGATATTCTATCAATACTTTGACTTGATCTTTCAATTTCTCTATCATTGCTTTCCATGGAATCACGCCGTCTTCTAACATAACCGTTCCCGGCTTTTCATTTTCAAATGCGATATTTTTTAAATGAAAAATAGTGATCTGGTCTTTTAATTCTTTCAATGATTTTTCTGGATCTTCTTTTTGCCAGTACCAATTTCCAAGATCCATCGTATATCCGATCGGCAGCTCATATTTTTTGATCTGTTCTAAAGTCTCTTTTGTACAGGCAAATGTTCCATTTTCGTCCGTCTGGTCATTTTCGATCGTATACGTCATCTCATATTTTGATAAAATATCCTTTAATTCTTCTGCTCCTGCCCGATCAATCTCATTCAGACTTCCAATATTAAATTTGACATTTTGAATGTTCATTTTTTTTGCTTCTTCCAGATAAGTTGTAAGATTTTTATTTGGAACTTTGTCTTCTACCATCTTTTCTGGAACGGAATAATATAATGTCATATTATTTTTGGAAGCCTCTTTTGCAATCGCTTCAAATTCGGAAGCTTCTTTTATATATTCTCTTCTTACTTCTGCAAGTGAAATCCCCTGATCTTTGATTGCTTTTAACAGCGTACTTTGTGCTGCGCCCTGATCTAACTTTTCTTTATAAACTAAAAGATTGATTCCTAATTCCTGTCTCATCTTATGCCTCCTGTACTCTTAATGGTTTTCTTGTAAATCCAATGATCAATGCTGATACCAACATTCCAATCGCAATCGCTGCTAAATATAATAATTTCTGACTGATCGCTCCTTCTACCACTGGTGTTACGAAAATTCCTCCGTGTGGTGCTGGAAGGGAAATCTGGAATAACATGGCAAGTCCTCCTGCAACTGCGGAACCAATGATTCCTGCTGGGATCATGCGGACTGGATCTGTTAATGCGACTGGCATACAACTTTCTGTGATAAAACTTGCACCTAACAGATAATAGGTTTTTCCCTGAATCTGCTGATCTTTTGTGAACTTCTTTTTAAATAATGTTGTCGCTAATGCAACTCCAAGTGGTGGAACAACTCCTCCAACCATTGCTGCTGCCATTGGATAATAATTTCCATTGCTGATCGCAGCAACTGCAAATGTATATGCAACTTTATTGATCGGTCCTCCAAGATCGACTGCCATCATTCCACCAACGACCATTCCTGTTAAAACAAGATTCTGTGTTCCCAGTCCATCAATAAATCCTGTTAATCCCTGATTTAACCATGCCATTGGAACGGATACTACACATAACATTACAATTCCTACTACAAATGTACTGATCACAGGGATGATCAAAAGTTTTTTAATACTCTGAAAATCTTCTGGAAAATTACTCAACAGTTTGTTTAACAGTTTTACAAGATATCCTGCTAAAAATCCTGCAACGATTCCTCCTAAGAAACCGCTTCCTGTTGTCTTTGCAATCATCCCGCCGATCATTCCCGGTGCTAGCGCATCCTGACCTGCGATCGTATGTGCAATAAATCCTGCAAAGATTGGAATCATTAATAACATTGCATTGTTATGTCCAATCTCATAAAGGATCTTGGCAAACTGGTTCACAGAATCGTCTCCGATCCGCATTCCAAACATAAAAGAAATCGCCATTAAGATTCCTCCACCTGCTACAAATGGGATCATTGGTCTAAGACCTCCCATTACATCATCGTATAATACGCTTCCTACACTCTTCTTCTTTGTCTCACCGTTCATATTTACCCTCCTGAATTTTTTATTTCTGGTTTAGTGTATCGTTTTCGTTTATCGGTTTAGTTTATCGGTTAACTAAGATGCTTTTATGATACTCACATGATGTATTTTTGTCAATACATCTTTTACAACTTTGGCGTTTTAGACAAAAATTATGTGCGTTATCCTTTGAAATACTTTCTATTTTTATGCAGTTTTCACAATATTTTTTAAGGCATGAAAAAAAGAAGAAAGAAACAAAAATTTCCTTCTTCTTTTTCATATTTTGATTTATTTTAATTTCGTTGACTCATATCGACAGATATCTGCTTTGATTTCCTCATAGACAATCTCTTTTTTTTCTTTATGTTCTATCTTATCAAATAATAACTTCGCCGCTGCTTCTCCCATGGAAAATGGGTGCTGTTCTATACATGTGATTCCAGGACCACTGTATTTTGCCCATTTTTCATCTGCAAATGCACAGATCCCAACATCTTTGCCGACTTCCTGCTCCATATGATAAAGATGTGAGATGATTCTTCTTAAGACTTCATCATTATTTGCAAAGAAACAAGTTTTCTCATGATGACTGATGATTTCCGCTAATTTCGCCATAATATCTAATTTTTCTTCGTCTTCCAAGATCAGAATCTCACCATTGATCGTATCACTCTGCGAAATATATGTTCTGACAGTTTCTTCTCTTAATTGTCTGGTACTGATGCCATCTGTTGCTTCACTTACAAAAACAATATGTTGCCATCCTTGATCTTGCAATTCTTCTAACATCTTCTTTGTCACTGCTTCGTTATCATTTACCACGCTGTCACAGACTGCATCTTTATATGTCCGGTCTAATAAAACGACTGGCTTGCTTTCTTCCATCTGACATGTGTTCTTAATAAAATCTGCATTATTCCCAACAGAATTTATGATCACACCATCTGTCTGTTCATTAAAAAATGACTCAATATTTTTATTTTCCTGATCTTTGTTATTATCCGCATCTGCAATCAATAACTGACAGCCTCTTTTTCTGCATTCTGATTGTACACCTTTGATCAGTAATGAGGAAAAAGGATTGCCAATATCTGCGATCGTAAATCCTATACAGTTTGATCTGTCTGATTTTAAACTTTGTGCGGCTCGATTTGGTCTATAATTTAACTCTTCCACAACATCTTGTATCTTTTTTCTTGTCTCTTCCGACATAAATTCATAATCTCCGTGAAGATATCTTGAGATGGTTGTCTTAGATACTCCGACAGCTGCCGCTACATCTGCCATAGTTGCTTTTTTACGTTTTCTTGTTTTCTTTTCCAATGTCCTTCACCTTGCATTTACTTATTTTCCGATCAGTACTTTCTTTCCACAAAAGGCGAATCCGTAATGTCTGATCTTTTCTTTTTTGATTCCTTTTGCAATCAGCTGTACATCATAATGTTTTTCTTCTATCTGCTTTAATGCTGCATTTACTGTATCCTGCAATGTATTCTCTTCCAAAGTATCTTGAACCTTGAACTCAAAAATATATGCATCTTGATCCTTATCTTCTGGTTCTAACAGTACATCGTACCGTCCAAAACCACTTTCTCTATTGGATGTGATCGTATATTCACCTTTCGCATCCGCAATCAACCCTAAAACAAATCCATGATAAAACTTCTCTGGCTCCCTACCACCTGTATCAAAATAACTGAATACTGATTGTGTCATTTGATTCATAAAACGATTCATATAGTTTATATCATTCATCCGCAATGCTTTCATAAAATCATTGTATTTTGCAGAAGGTTTTGAAAACCATCCTTGTATCATTTTATCAAACATTTTCAAGACCTCAAGATTCGTTAAAGATAACGTATAAATTTCATTCTCCTTAATCCCATGAACCTTTAGGTATCCACTTGCCAACAAAAGACTCCAGATTGCATTTTCATTCTCATCCAACTGTTCAAATACTATTTCTTCATCCAACACTTCTTCTATCTGCTTTCCATAAAGCAAATTTTCCATGACAACTTTAATATCCGAATTACTTTGCTGCAATAATTTTGCAATCAATTGATTGGAACTTGTATTTGCCCAATATGACTTCAATTCTTTTGTATCCAGATACTTTGTGATTGACCATGGATTATAGATATCTCTTTGTTTTCCAAAACAGAACCCATCGTACCATTGTTTTACATCATCAAAAGAATCTTCCATATCAAATAGATATAACGCTTGTTTCACTTCTTCTTCTGTAAATCCAAACGATGTCTCATATTTTCGTGATGTTGTAGTAATCACTTCTAAGTTATTAAGATCTGAAAAAATAGATTCTTTACTTACTCTTGTAATTCCTGTCAGCAAACCTCTTTCTAATGCCGGATTTGTCTTAAATGCTGCATTAAACAGACTTCTGATAAAAACAGACAACTCCTTCCAATATCCATGGACATAGGCTTCCTGCATCGGAGTATCATATTCATCCAAAAGGATTAAAACTTTCTTTCCGTAATATCTACTTAGATAATCACTCAACTGATATAGAGCCATCGTTGCTGCATTATCATCCATGTCTACACTGACTGATTCATAAAAATCTCGTTCTTTATCCTTTAGAAAATCTTCTTCTATAAGGAAATGGTATTTCATATATAAATTTGTGATCAGTTGACAGATCTTTCTTCTTGTTTTTTCATAATCCGACTCTTTTACTGTTGCAAAGCTTAGAAAAAGAACTGGATAGCTTCCCTGAAGTTGCTGATATCTCTTATCTTTCCAGATTTCTAAATCTTCAAATAACTTTGCCTGCTCTTTCTCTGTATTGGAGAAGAAAGTTTCGACCATACTCATATTGAGTGTCTTACCAAATCTTCTTGGACGAGTGATCAATGTAACACTGTCTCCATTCTCCCACCATTCTTTGATGAAAGATGTCTTATCAATATAGAAATAGTTGTTTTCTCTGATCGATTTAAAATCCTGATTCCCTACAGATATTACTTGTTGCATGTGATCACTCCCTTCTGTCCGATAATTAACTTTATTATAACATCTGATTTCTTTTTATCTACCACAATGCTTTTTTACATAACTCTATGCTTCTTATAATAAATATAAGAAGCAATCGCAGGAATCAATGTAACGATCAAAATAATTCCTACTGCTGCTCCAATTGGATCAACAAACTTCTGAAATCCAAGCAGAATTGTCAAGGCTCCACCAATGATCCACCATTTTCCTGCCATTCGATGCGTATAGTCCCAGTTTTCTTCATTCTCTAAAGTCCATGGAAGTTTAATTCCGATCACATAATTCTGTCTGCACTTTGGAAGATAATTTCCAACAACGATCAGAACAATTCCCATTAAAACATTGGTCAACAGATCAAAATTCATTGCTTCTTTATATCCAAATGCATTTCCATAGATCATTGCCCCACACCAAAGTGAAACAACTGGACAGATACACAAAATCAGACGATAAATCTTAGAACCAATATTCTTTTTCTTTGGATCAAATTGTGTGACAACGGCACAGAAAATATGCACTGCTAAAATAAACAGATACATTCCCACAACCGCAAACCATTTACTGCTGTATCCATCTGCTACACCATTTTTTCCAAAATGCGTAGCCATCTGTGCTGGCAGCTGATTCCATAGCAAAAATCCAACAATCATTGGTAACAAAATTATAATGCAGCTTCCAATAAAAAACTTCTTATTCTTCTTTAACATCATGATTCCCTCCCTTCAATTCTGACAACCATAACATAACTTCTTCAACGACTGAGGTGTTTAACGTATAGTAAATATAATTCTTCTCTTTCTTCTCAAAGATCAGATCTACTTTCTTAAGAATCTTTAAATGATAAGAAATGGTTGCACCTGTCATATCAAAATGAGATCCAATCTCTCCAGCTGACATGCTTCCATCCCGCAGCATCATAAGAATCTCTCTTCGTATTGGGTCTGATAAAGCTTTAAATGTCTCTGCAAATCCCATAACTCTCATCCTTTCCGTAGCTATTTAGAAATATTTCTAATTACTTTATAGCATTTCATATTTGAAAAGTCAATTAGTATTTAGAATTTTTTCTAAATAGTTTTCATTGCAGAAATTTAACATAAATATCATTTAAATTTTGTATTGTCTTGTTAATATCATTGTATACAAACGAAAGGAGAACTTGACTTATGATACGATTATTTGCATCCGATATGGATGGAACTTTAATAAATAACAAAGGATATATTTCTGATCGAACGATCAATGCTGTGAAAAAATTACAGAAAAGTGGGGTTGCTTTTATTATAAATACAGGAAGGGATTATCACTCTGCCAAAAGAGAACTTGATGCGGCATCTCTTTCCTGTGATATGATCTGTCACAGTGGCGCCTGCACTTATGATGTTTATGGAAATGCATTTCATATCGCTTCCCTTCCAAAAAGCATTGCTTTAAAAATCTTAAATATATTTGAAAAACATGGGGCTTTTGCAGATATTGCGACGGATTATGGAAAAACTTCGATCACTGATAAATCTTCTTTACTAAACTACTACAAGAATGAAGTATTTCCTTCCCTTGAGCAGGAACATAAGGTATATTTTCCTACCTGGCATGATTTTGCTGTGATGGTTTCTGGCGTTCGTTTCTTTGAAGGAAAAGAAAGTCTGCTTAGTTGTGAAACACCGATTTATAAGATCTGTACTACATTTTTTGATCAGAAAAAAATCAAGGATTTGAAAGAAAAAATTCATGGAATTGACCAATTACATGCAGTTTCCACTTCTCGTTACGATCTAGAGATCACGCATATCAATGCTCAAAAAGGAACTGCTCTGTTACGTTATGCCCAAACAAAAAAGATCACTCCATCACAAATCCTTGCTGTTGGGGATAGTGGGAATGACCTTTCTATGTTATCTCTTGATCTTGGAATCACTGCTGCTATGGCAAATGCTTCTGATCCTATTAAAAAGGTTTGTTCTAAAATGATTCCATCTAACAATCATGATGGTGTTGCATTTTTAATTGAAGATGTACTTGATATGAATGAAATTGCCATGAATGCAAAATATTCTTTTCAGATATGTGTAAATCCTTGAGATTTTATTCATCTAATTTTAGAGTGTAATAAATCTGTGGTTCTTTTTCATTATCTATCGTGTATAATAATGTGCCATTTATGATTTCATCAATATTTATAGAATCATCAATGGCTAATTTGATTCTGCTTTCTTTAACTGCACAATAACTTTCTTTGAAAATCAAAAAAGACATAGCCGTTACTTTGCTACATCTTTTTTCTAATCTCAATATTTTCTTTGCTTAAGCTGCTTTTGCTTCCTTCGGCGTCTTGCATCCAAAGATTTTGGCAAGCTTTGCAAAACTTTCTTCTACATACTCCTGCCCTCGCTCATAAATTTCGACATTTTTCATCATTTTTTAACAAAAATCAGCTACTCTAATTGTGTGGTAATTCCTGCAATATTCTGCATTGAATGTTTTAAGAAATAATTGTAAACTGCAATAACTCTTCCAGTAAAAATCACAGCTAATATAGTTCCAATCCCAAGTCCTATGATATGTCCTGTAAACACGATACCGATGATTCCTGAAGTGCAAAAACATGTAACATCAAAGATATTCTTTCCAATTCCCATACCTTTCCCTAATTTATCTCCAATCGTTGCTGCCAGTGCATCTGCTGGATTTGGCACCAGTTTCATATTAACCATAGTTGCTGCACCGATTCCTGTAACAATAACTGCAAAAAATAAAACTACAAGTTTCTGTATCAATGTGTCTGGTACGATATTTAAATACTGATCAAAAAGATTAATAAATACGCTTGTCACAAGACTCATTGGAATCTGCAGTAATTGATATAACTTAAACTCTTTACCCTTCAATACGGCTTCCACCAATACGCAGAAACAATAAAACACAAATGTTGTTGCTCCTAAGTTTAAATGCCAGATATGACAGATATTATATGGAATTGATATGATCGGTGATACTCCTAATAATGTTTTTGTATTTAAGACGATTCCAAGTGCAAGCACGATCAATCCAATAAAATATATGACAGCTCTTGTACATTTTTCTTTCAAATTTCTCATCCTCTTTTCTTTATTTTTTAACATCGAAAAGAACCCCGGAGTGTCTCTCTCCGGGATTCTTGTTTGTTCATTTTTTGATTATTTTTCTTTGATCTGGCAGAATTTTTTCTTACCTTTCTTTAATAAGATACGATCTTTATCGTCAAAGTCTGCTTTGCTAAATGTAGCATCGATTGCAGATACTTTCTCACCATTTACAGAAACTCCACCCTGCTGTACCATTCTTCTTGCATCTGAACGAGTTGTGCAAAGTTTAGAATCTACTAACATTGTAAGAATATCGATTCCTTCTGCTAATTTATCTGCTTCGTATTCAAATGTTGGGGCATCTTCATTGGCTCCACCACTTACGAACATTGCTTTTGCTGCTGTCTGAGCTTTCTTCGCTTCTTCTTCTCCATGAACGATCTTTGTAACTTCATAAGCAAGAACTTCTTTGGCTTTGTTGATCTCAGCACCTTCTAAAGCTCCTAATCTTCTGACTTCGTCCATTGGAAGGAATGTAAGAAGTGATAAGCATTCTTCTACTTTCACATCTTCGATGTTTCTCCAGTACTGGTAGAAATCGTATGGAGATGTCTTCTCTGGGTCAAGCCATACAGCACCTGCCATTGTTTTACCCATCTTCACTCCGTCGCTTCTTGTAAGAAGTGTTAATGTTAATCCGTAAGCATCTTTCTTTTCTTTTCTGCGAATCAAGTCAGCTCCTGCCAGGATATTAGACCACTGGTCGTTTCCACCCATCTCTAATTTACATCCATATCTTCTGTTTAACTCAAGGAAATCATATCCCTGCATTAACATATAGTTAAACTCGAAGAATGTAAGTCCACGTTCCATTCTCTGTTTGTAGCATTCTGCTGTTAACATCTTATTTACTGAGAAATGTACTCCGACTTCACGTAAGAAATCAACATAATTTAAGTTTAATAACCAGTCTGCATTGTTTGCTAAGATTGCTTTATCATCATCAAATGTGATGAATCTTGATAACTGTTCTTTGAAACGTTTCGCGTTGTGGTCGATTGTTTCTTTTGTTAACATATTTCTCATGTCAGATTTTCCAGATGGGTCACCGATCATTGTTGTTCCCCCACCTAAAAGGGCGATTGGACGGTGTCCTGCTTTCTGCATATGCATCATTGCCATAATTGTTAAGAAATGTCCAGCTGTTAAACTGTCTGCTGTTGCATCAAATCCGATGTAGAATGTTACTTTCTCTTTTCCTAACAATTCTCTTAATTCTTCGTGTGTTGTCTGTGCGATAAATCCTCTTTCCTGCAGCACATCATATACGTTTTGACTCATTTTATATATCTCCTTTTAAATTCTTTTCTTAATTTGTTTATATAATTTAGTCCACGGCACATGCCGTTTCTTTGAGTTTATGGGAACTCCTCAATGATCTTATGCAGTCGTTCCCATGTTCTCTTAACAGATGATCCGGACATTCGTTCTTTGACTGTATGCATGTCCATCATATCTGATTCTGACGATATAATGTCTGCATGCTGATCTAATACCCCAAAATTGTCACCTCGATACTTTCTGATCTTTAGTTTTTAAAGCTGTGGATTGGTGCTGGAATTCTTCCTCCACGATTAACAAATGCATCACATGAGAATTCGTTGACTGGCATGATTGGTGCATATCCAAGTAATCCACCGAATTCTACCTGATCCCCAACGTCTTTTCCAATGGCTGGAATGACACGAACAGCTGTTGTCTTCTGGTTGATCATTCCAAGTGCCATCTCGTCTGCGATCAGTCCTGCAATCGTTGTTGCCTTTGTCTTTCCTGGGATCGCGATCATGTCAAGTCCTACGGAACATACACATGTCATTGCTTCTAATTTCTCAATGGTTAAAGCTCCAGCATTGACTGCGTCGATCATTCTCTGGTCTTCGCTGACTGGAATAAATGCTCCACTTAATCCACCAACATAAGAGGAAGCCATAACTCCACCCTTCTTCACTTGGTCATTTAACATCGCTAAGGCTGCTGTTGTTCCTGGTGCTCCTGCATACTCTAATCCAATCTCTTCTAAGATTTCTCCAACACTGTCTCCTGCTGCTGGTGTTGGTGCAAGAGAAAGGTCAATGATTCCAAATGGAATTCCAAGTCTCTTAGAAGCTTCTTTGGCTACTAACTGTCCCACACGAGTGACTTTGAAAGCTGTCTTCTTGATCGTCTCACAAAGAACTTCAAAGTTTTCTCCACGTACATTTTCAATCGCACGTTTTACAACTCCAGGTCCGCTGACACCTACGTTAATGATCGCATCTGCTTCTGTTACCCCATGGAAGGCTCCTGCCATAAACGGGTTATCATCTGGTGCATTACAGAATACTACAAACTTCGCACATCCAAGACACTGATTGTCTTTTGTAAGTTCTGCTGTCTCTTTAATGATCTCACCGATCAATTTGACTGCATCCATGTTGATTCCTGTCTTTGTAGAACCTACATTGACAGAAGAACATACAAAATCAGTTTCTGCTAATGCTTTTGGAATGGAACGGATCAGAAGTTCGTCTGCTTTTGTCATTCCTTTGCTTACTAATGCAGAATATCCACCTAAGAAGTTTACTCCGACTTTCTTTGCTGCTGCATCTAATACTTTCGCAAGTTCTACGAAATCATCTGGTGTCTTACATACATTTCCACCAACTAAGGAAATTGGTGTGATGGAAATTCGTTTGTTAACAATTGGAATACCGAATTCATTCTCGATATCTTTTCCTGTCTTTACAAGGTCTTTTGCAACCGTTGTGATCTTATTATAAATATTCTCCTTGACTTCCTCTAGTGTTGTACCTACACAGTCTAATAAACTGATACCGATTGTAATGGTACGAACATCTAAATTCATCTCATGGATCATTTTATTTGTTTCAAATACTTCATTCAGATTAATCATGATGCCACCCCGCTAAATTCTGTGCATAATATCAAAGATTCTTTCGTTCTGCGCCTGAATTACAACACCGATCTCTTCACCGATCTGTTTTAACTCGCTGGATAATAATGCGATATCTTTGGATGAACCAGCTGGATCTACGACCATCATCATGTTAAAGAAGCCGCCTGTGATTGTTTGGGAGATGTCTAAGATGTTAACATTGTTGCTAGCTAAATAGTTACATACCTTTGCGATGATTCCAACACCGTCTTTTCCAACAACTGTGATTACTGTTTTTTCCATTTGTGTTCTTCCTCCTAAATGCTTATGATACACTGGTTACGGTAGATACCGTGTTTCTTCTGGCTACTTCGATCGGCAGCGTGAAATTATGTAATGAAATCTTTACCGTCTCATAGGCCAGTTTTTCGTAATTATTTTCTTTACTCAGATGTCCAAGATAAACTTTCTTTGTCTTCTGTGTTGCAACATCCTCGATCAACTCGGCACATCTTTCATTCGATAAATGTCCATGTCTTCCAAGGATTCGTCTCTTTAAGTAATATGGATAACGTCCAACCTGAAGCATATTCACATCATGATTGGCTTCTACAAATAAAATATCAGAATCGTAAATCTTCTCCACCAGATATTCATCGTAATCTCCAAGGTCTGTTGCAATACTTGCTTTAGTTCCCTCTTCTGAGTAAAACGAGTAACAAACAGGATCTGCGGCATCATGCCATACGTGAGATGCATTCACTTTCATGTCTCCGATCTCAAATGGCTTGTCTGCTTCAATCGAATGAAAAAGGCTTTTGTCAACTTTGCCAAGATTCTTATACTCAAAGATCGCATCGATTGTCTTACCTGTTGCAAAAACCGGAAGTCCATATCGTCTTGCGATCACGCCAAGTCCCTTAATATGATCCGTATGCTCATGTGTGATCAAAATTCCATCAAACTCTGGAACCGTAAGATCAAGTTCTGAAAGTGAATTCTCAATACGCTTTGCACTCACTCCACAATCAACTAACAGATTTGTCTTCTTCGTTCCAACATATATGCAATTTCCTTCACTGCTGCTTGCTAAACTTGATAGTTTCACGGATTGTACCTCTTTCTTCTCTTCTGGGCTGACCCTATTGGCAAACATTATATCATAAGGTTATTTAAGATTCAAGAATTGACCTGTATTCTTAAATGTACAAAATATCAGCCAAGGATTTTTACAATCTGTGCTTTCGTATCTTCTAAATCACCTGAATTATCAATAACATGGCTTGCCATGGATTTAAATTGTTCTTCACTTTGCTGTTTTGCGATCATCTGAGCAATCTTCTCATCAGAATATCCTCTGGAGACTTTTAACCGCTGGTATCTGACTTCTTCTCTTGTGTAGATATACCACAGTTGGTCAAATTTCTTTTCATAACCAGCTCCAACCAATAATGCGGACTCTATGACCACCAAACCTTCTGGTTCTTCTTTCCCAAATGCATCAATTCTTGCTAATATTTCTTCATCTACATTTTTATGAGTGATACTGTTTAATAAGGAAAGTTTTGTTTCATCATGAAATACGATCTCTCCAAGTGCCGAACGGTTGATCGTCTGATCTTCATTTAAAATTTTATTTCCAAACGCCTGAACGATCGCATCATAGCTTTTCGCCCCAGGTGCCATCAACTCATGGGCTACATGATCTGACTGAATGATCTTTGCATGATGATCATTTTCTAAAATATTTAAAACCTCACTCTTCCCAGAGCCGACACCTCCGGTAATTCCTATGATCTTCATCTGCTCTCACTCCTTATTTCACTTCTTATTATTTCGCTTCGTACCAGCTTGCTCCCTGTTCGATATCAATATTTAATGGCACTCTAAGACTTGCTGCGTTCATCATTTCATTCTGTAAGATTTCTTTCACTTCCTCAAATTCATCTAAATGAGTCTCAATCAGTAATTCATCGTGAATCTGTAAGAGCAGACGGGATTTCATCTGTTTTTCTTTTAATTTCATATTCACTCTTACCATTGCAATCTTGATGATATCTGCAGCAGTTCCCTGAATTGGGGAGTTCATTGCCACACGTTCTCCAAAGTTTCTCTGCATAAAATTACTGGATTTTAATTCTGGGATCGGACGGATTCGGTTGAACATTGTCTTAACATATCCATCTGTTTTTCCTTTTTCCACTTCTCCATCTAAGAATTCTTTTACGCGTGGATACATTGCAAAATAACGGTCAATGTATTCCTGTGCCTGTTTTCTTGAGATCTTGAGATCCTGACTTAATCCAAACGCACTTAACCCATAAATAATTCCAAAGTTTACAGCTTTTGCTTCTCTTCTTTGTGTACTTGTCACTTCATCCATCGGAATTCCAAACACCTCGGAAGCTGTTCTCGCATGAATATCCTGATTTTCTTCATAAGCATGAAGGAGTTTCTCATCCTGTGACAAATGCGCCAGCACACGAAGCTCGATCTGTGAATAATCGGCATCCAAAAATACATATCCATCTTCTGGCAAAAATACCTTACGGATTGCTCTTCCAAGTTCCATACGGATTGGAATATTCTGAAGATTTGGCTCTGTACTGCTGATTCTTCCAGTTGCTGTGATCGTCTGATTAAATTTTCCATGAATTCTCTGGTCATCCTGAATAAAGTTTGCCAGACCATCTGCATATGTTGATTTTAATTTGGTTAACTGTCTGTATTCTAAGATCATAGGAATGATCGGATAAAGATGCTCGATCTTTTCTAACACTTCCACACTCGTAGAGTATCCAGTCTTTGTCTTTTTCGCACCTTCTAATTTCATATGCTCAAATAAGACAACACCTAACTGTTTTGGGGAATTGATATTGAATTCTTCGCCTGCTTCTTTATAAATAGAATCCTGTAATTCTTCAATTCTTCCAACCAGCTGATCTCCATATTCTTTCAGAGCTTTTGAATCTACATGAATTCCTCTCACTTCCATATCATGAAGTGCAAACATCGTTGGAATTTCAATCTCACGGTAAAGATCCATCATCTCAAGTTCTGTTAACTTATCACTTAACGGTTTGATCGCTTCTCTTGAAATATAAGCTTCATAACCCATGATCTTCTTTCCTGCATCACTTAAGACACCATCTGTAACCATTGGATGTTTCTTATCGATCAGCTCTTTTCTTGATGGGAGCATCATGGATTTATAATCTCTTGCAATATCATCATATTCATAAGTACTTTTCAATGGATTCACCAGATAAGCAGCCAGAGAAACATCAAAGATACTCTTTGTCAGCTCATTGATCGTTAAATGAGATAAATGTTCTTTCACTTCCATCATTGCCACATGTTCCATGCTCTGATATAAATGATCGATTTTTTCATATAAGAAATCCTGTGTTAAGAATCCAAATCCTTCACAGCCAAATAAGTATACTTCTTCTCCTTCTGTATTTAATGCAACCCACATTGCATCGTTTTCTTTATAAATGGAGACTCCAGCTTCCCTCTTCTTTGCCGCTTTTGCAAAAATATCTTCCGCCTCTGCAAGGTCAACGATCTCTTTGATCTTAACCTCCAGATCTTCCTGTTCCTCTCCGTCAAAACGTTTGAGAATTGCTTTAAATTCCAATTCTTTTAACATATGGTAAGCTTCTTTTGTATACAGATTACCAAGCTTTGCTTCTTCAAATGTAATATCAACCGGACTGTCTAACTTGATCGTTGCAAGTTCCTTGCTCATAACTCCCTGCTCATAATATTCCTGCAGATTGTTCTTTGCTCGATTTGGTTTTACTTCATCAATATGCGCATATGCATTCTCTAATGATTTAAACTCTTTGATCAGTTTTGTCGCCGTCTTCTCTCCAATTCCAGGAATCCCCGGAATATTATCGGATGCATCCCCCATCAACGCCTTCACATCGATAAATTCTTTCGGTGTCACCTGATATTTCTCTAACACATCATCTTCATAATAATCTTCAACAACCGTTCCAGCTCTGTTCGTCTTTGGAATACGAATCTGCACTTTCTTCGTTGCAAGCTGTAATAGATCTCGGTCTCCAGATACGATCTTCACTTCAAATCCAGCTTCTTCTCCAAGAACAGACATTGTCCCAAGAAGGTCATCCGCTTCATAGCCTTCTTTCATCATCAAAGGAATTTTCATCGCCTTCAAAACTTCACGGATCACAGGGACCTGTTCTCTTAATTCATCTGGCATCCCTTTTCTCGTTCCTTTATAATCCGCAAACATTTTGTGACGGAATGTCGGTGCTTTTAAGTCAAATGCAACCGCTAAGTGTGTTGGGTTTTCTTCCTCTAAAAATTTAAACATGATATTTAAAAAACCAAGCACCGCATTCGTATGAAGCCCCTGACTGTTTGTCATGTCTGGAAGTCCGTAAAATGCACGGTTTAATATGCTGTTTCCATCGATTAATAATAGTTTCTGTTCCATGCCAGATTGTTCTCCTTTTCTATAAATATGCTCTGAAGTATTGTAACATAAAGAGATTGTAATTTGAAGGGTAGTCGTGGGGATTGTATATGAGAAAAACGAAATAATAATATAAAGGATCCAGACCAGAAATTTATGCTCGCCGTTTTGAACGGTCGCTGATTCGCTAGTTTTCCTTGCGCAACTCGCTTCGCT
>CAJMOO010000024.1 GCA_905215045.1 uncultured bacterium
TAGATTTAATAATGAAATTCAGAGCATTCTTAGAGATAAGGATGCTTTTTTTATTGCATAGGAAATTTTGATGAAATCCCCTATGCAATAAAAAGCCCTCCGGGCAGGATCACACTGCGGCGGCGGAAAAGATTGTTAAATCATAGTAAAATAGGTTGACGATATCAGAAAAATCTGATAATATAACCCAGAATGAAAATAAAGAATGCTGAGAGATATTAGTAAAGATGTGAAAGGAGGTGTATGTTCATGGATAGTTGCGATCGTATAGGACGAAGTTGTATGCGGGGTCAAAAAAGAAAATATAAGATGCGAATGCTGCTCTCTGTGAAGATACATGAATAGCAACATTTGTATTATGATATCCTTTTTGATACACCGCGAAACAGAAAGTTCTTTACATCACAACAGAGTATGTGATCTGCTTTAGGAATTTAAATCTGAAGCGGTGTATTTTTGTGCCTAAATATTGGTGTTTTGCAACCAGATTTAGGAAAAGAAGGAGGATATCATGAAAAATGCAAGAAATCAGCATAGAACAGATTATGCAAAAGAATTGATCAAGATCGTACAGACAACGAAAGATAGAGAAGAATTAAAGAAGAAGATCGCAGCTTATCACGAAAGAGATATTGCAAATGCGATCGTAGAATCAGATAAAACAGTTAGAAAATGTATCTATGACATTTTAGACATTGCAGATATTGCAGAGATTTTTTCTTATATCGAAGAGGAACCAGGAAAATATCTGGAAGAAATGCCAATTGAACAGGCAGCGAAAGTTGTATCAAACATGGATTCAGATGATGCGATGGATCTGTTTGAAGAATTAAATGAAGAAGATAAATACAAATTATTAAAGAGACTGGATAAAGAAGCAAAAGAAGATGTTCAGAAACTGCTGTCTTACGAGGAAGATCAGATCGGTAGTTGTATGACGAATAATTATATCGTAGTAAGAAATGATGTAACGATTCGTGAGGCAATGAGTACACTTGTAAAGCAGGCAGGAGAACATGATAATATCCAGACACTTTATGTGATAGATGAGAATGGGATTTTTGCAGGAGCGATCGATCTGAAAGATTTGATCATCGCAAGAGAACATGATAATCTACAGGACATCATAAGCAGTTCTTATCCTTATGTATATGAACATGAAAAAATCAGTGAATGTATGGAAATCTTAACAGATTACGAAGAAGATTCCATCCCAGTACTGACACAAGATAAGAAAATCGCAGGAATCTTAACATCTTCCGATATTGTAGAATTGGTCGATGACGAGATGGGAGATGACTATGCAAAACTTGCTGGTTTAACAGAAGAGGAGGATTTAAATGAACCCACGATAGTTAGTATGAAGAAGAGACTTCCATGGTTGATCGCATTGTTATTCTTAGGAATGGCAGTATCCTCAGTTGTTGGAATGTTTGAATCTATTGTTGCGGTATTACCAATCGTTATCTGTTTCCAATCCCTGGTACTTGATATGGCGGGAAATGTTGGAACACAGTCTTTAGCTGTAACAATCCGCGTATTAATGGATGAAAATCTGTCAGGTAAGAAAAAGATTGCTTTGTTATTTAAAGAAATGAAGATCGGTTTCTTAAATGGAGCGAGCCTAGCAATCATGGCACTCGTATTTTTAGGGGTGTACATTCATTTATTTAAACATTATGCATGGATTTCTTCATTCCTGATTTCAGGGTGCGTAGGAATTTCACTGATCGTTGCGATGGTGATCTCAAGCCTTGTAGGAACGATCATTCCAATGTTCTTTCATAAGATCAATATTGACCCAGCAGTGGCTTCTGGTCCATTGATCACAACTATCAATGATCTAGTTGCAGTTATCACATATTATGGACTTTCTGGTCTTGTGTTGATTCAGTTATTCCATATATAAAGAAGAGAGTGGCAAAAGTAAATTCTTGCCACTCTCTTCTTTATATGTTTGGTGCTTTATTTTTCATGAAAGGAGAAGTCGCTTTTTCCATTTTGTTTTACGAAATATAGTGCTTTATCAGCTTTTGTATAACATTCGTCAAAAGAATCTCCAATATTGCACATATATAGTCCGGCAGAAATGGATGCAGCATGAAGCTCAGGATCTTGTTCCTTTCGAGTATTAAATTTCTTAAAAATAGCAGTTATAACTTCTGTAATACTATTTTGATCAGCATCTGGCATAAATAATAGGAATTCATCTCCGCCAAGACGACAGACAAGACATTCACTGGAATATTCTAATAATAGATTACCAAGAAGCTTCAATACACGGTCACCAGCTTTGTGGCCATAGATATCATTGATGGTTTTTAAATTGTCCATATCCATAAAGACAAGACATCCGCTGTGGTGTTTCATCAACTGCGCAATGGCTTGCTCACCTTTATTTCTGGTTGGAAGCCCAGTTAAAAAGTCGAGATTTTCTTTGGCTTTTTGTGTACGGATCGTGCTCATGATGTCAGAAATGAATTGACTCATTTCGATTTCAGCTTCAGGAATCTGAGTATTCTCAGTGATACTTAAATGATCTTCTTTGACATGAATACGGTCTTCCCTTAATAGTTTTAAAAAGATATCAGTGATCTCAGGATCAAACTGAGTTCCTTTATTATTCTCTAATTCCTGTATGATCTTTTCTGGCGGAAGTTGATTTCGGTAAATTCTTTGGGAACTCATAGCATCATAACTGTCAGCAACCGCAACAATTCTTGCATGTAGTGGAATCTCTTTCCCTTTTAAACCGTCAGGATAACCATTTCCATCATAACGTTCATGATGATTGCGTACAATTTCTTGTACGTGATCGATCAGAGAAATATTCTTTAAGATATTTGCACCAATAGTCGTATGTTCCTTAATAATAGAAAATTCTTCCTCAGAAAGTTTGCTTGGTTTATTTAAAATGGTATCAGGAATAGCAATTTTGCCGATATCATGAAGATGAGCAGCATTTTTAAGATTACTAAGTTCTTTTTCATTCCATCCAAGTTCACGCGCGATCAAAACGGAATACTCTGCAACACGATGAGAATGTCCTTTCGTATATTCATCTTTTGCCTCGATCGTGGTGGATAACATCTGCATCAACTGCAGAGACATCTCCTCTATATTTTTTTTACGTTTATCGAGTTCTTCCTGCTGCTGGCGTTTGATGATATCACGGATGATATGGATCGTATAGACCACATTCATAAACAACAAGATCAAAATAGCAATACCGACAAATACGCCAGAAACAGATACTTTGTAATATACAGAAATTGCTTCAAAGATCACAGCAAGCATCGTAATAAGCAGTCCAAAGAACAACAGGCAATCACTTCGACTCCGATGATTCCACTGTCCGATCAGGAAAGTAACAATGACAGCAAGGAAAGTAATAATAAGGATTGTGTGTGCTGCTGGCATTGTCTCAATATAATCTGCAATACCTGTAAGATGCAGGATCGTACATATGATAAAATTCAATAAAGCAATAAAACAGATTGATTGAAAGATCTTTTTATATTTACCTTTCTGAAGATTATTGACATATAAGGAAATCGGCAGAGGACATAACATGATCATAACAAAACATGAAGTTGCAAGTCCAGATGCATTTGGAACAAGAAGCTGTCGCATTTTTGATTCTCCGATCATCCAGACAGATCCCATAAGCAAACACCATCCAAGATATTCCATATTAAACTTGGTTTTGTAAACAATTCCAAGGGCGATACTGAATAAGATTGTGACAATCGATGCAAAAAAGATAAATGATCCGATCACGGTTGTAGAGAAGTTATGATTAAAAATATAACTCCAGATCTGCATTTGATCTCCACAGTAAATCGTATTGACAACACCAGAGTAGTTACTCGTATATGTTGTAAGTTCCAGACGAAGTTCCTTTCCGGCATCTGCAGACGAAGTATTGCAGAATATATAACGGCTGGCAGAGTTTTTGCCAAATCGGTGCAGACTTTTTGCGTTGTATTCCTTTCGAAGTTTTCCATCAATGTAAAAACGTACATCCTGAAGAGAAGAACGGATCGCGATCACATTCTCGTTATAATCATCTGGAAGTGTAGTAGTAATGATCATCGTCTGTTTTGCTGGAACTTTATAATGTCCAGGAACAGAAATGTTTTGTTTTGTGCCATCGGATTTCTTCCATGTAAAAGTACCATTGTAGATGATGGAATGTCCAGATTGGTCAAAAAACTGTTCATCAGGTCCTAAAATCTGAATCCCAATGAACCAGACAAAGATGATCATCATCAAAATATAAAATAGTCTGGAAATATTTTTATTAGTTTTGTATGGTTTTCTGATCAAAATAGTTTTTTCCCCCCTCCATTTGTTGATCGAATTGTATATCAAAATCAATATAATTAATTTTATTATACGGTTTTATGATTCAATTTGCAATTTAAACTATACTTGACAGATCAATATTTTTTTGTTAAAGTAATCAAACAATCAATATTCCATGAGGGAGTAGTTCGCGTCATACAAAGACGTGATTTGTCAACAGACTCGGTAATGACTCGCAGACATCAAGCAAGTCAGCCTGGCAAATATTAAAGAATGAGACTCATGTATGTTCTTATAGTACATCTGGAACATACATGAGTTTTTCTTATGTACAAATAAAAAGACAATTTTGAAAGGAGAAAAACAAATGGAGAAATTTATCAACCAATCCCCATTATTTTTAGTGATCATCTGTCTGATCATAGGATTTGCATTTTTAATGAAAGGAGCAGACTATTTTGTAGAAGGAAGTTCGAGTGTCGCCAAACGTTTAAAAGTTCCTTCTATTATCATTGGATTGACGATCGTAGCCATGGGAACATCACTTCCAGAAACTGCAGTCAGTGTAACAGCGTCTATTGCCAATAATAATGCTCTGGCGATCAGTAATGTAGTTGGTTCTAATATCTTTAATATGATGTTTGTGATCGGAGTCTGTTCAATTTTAGCAACGATCGGTGTAAAAAGAGAAACAATTATAAGAGATATTCCATTATCTCTTGTATGTGCGACATTACTTCTCATATTTGGTTATCTTGCATTCGGAGATAGATCACATATGATCCTTGGACGTTTTGATGGAATCATTTTCCTTATTATATTTGCCGTATATGTTCTTATGATGGTTTTTCAGGCAATGCGTGCCAGAAATAATCAGGAAGTCGTACAACTTGAAACAATGGAAAATGAAGAATTGATGATCATGTCTTATCCAAAGAGTCTGTTATGTATCGTTGGAGGTGCAGCAGCCATTGCATTTGGTGGAGATCTTACAGTTGATGCCGCAAGCAGGATTGCCATAGATTTTGGAATGAGCCAGAATCTTGTAGGATTAACGATTGTTTCGATTGGAACGTCTCTTCCAGAACTGGTCACATCCATCGTAGCCGCAAGAAAAAATGAAGTTGATATGGCGGTCGGAAATGCGATCGGTTCTAATATCTTTAACATCCTTATGGTACTTGGAATCGCATCTGCGATCAGTCCATTACAGCTAATTGGTGAAAATGTGATCGACATCATAGTTTTAGTCGTATTTTCAGTTGTAGTATGGATCTTTGGAGCAACGAAAAAAAAGATTTCAAGAACCGAAGGAATTGCAATGATCTGCATGTATCTTTGCTATAGTGTGTATATTATTATGCGGTAGGCGTGATCATTGACATTACACTGTCACAATTATAAAATATAAGATATATGATGGAGGAGAATCAATGATCAGATTAGCAACGATAGGAACCAATTTTATTACAGATTGGCTGATGGAAGGGATTTTAGAATTAGATGAAATCCAATTAACAGCTGTATATTCAAGAAATTTAGAAAAAGGAAAGCAGTTTGCAGCAAAATATAATGTAGAAAAAGTATATGATAACTATGAAGAGATGGCACAAGATCCAGAGATTGACGCTGTTTACGTAGCAAGTCCAACTTATATGCATTATGCACATTCGATCACAATGATCAATTACGGAAAGCATGTGCTTTGTGAGAAACCTGTCTGTTCCAACCGTGAGGAATTAGATATCCTGATCAAAGCAGCCAAAGAACAAGGAGTTGTATTTATGGAAGCCATGAAGAATGTACATTCTCCAGGATTCCATGCGATGATGGACAATCTTCATAAGATTGGAACAGTGAGAAGAGCAACGATTCAGTATTGTCAGTATTCTTCAAGATATGACAAATTTAAAAAAGGGATCATTGAAAACGCATTTAATCCAAAATTATCGAATGGAGCACTGATGGATATTGGATCTTACTGTATCCATTTCCTTGCAAGTGTATTTGGGAAACCAGAAAAGATTCTCGCAGACAGTTTGTTCCTTGAAAATGGAGTGGATGGTGCAGGAAGTGTGATCGCATCGTATGGCGATAAACAGGCAGAGATCATATATTCCAAGATTACAGATTCCAAACTGCCAACACAGATTCAGGGTGAAAATGGATGTATGATCATTGAACAATGTCCGATCATCAAGAAGATCACGATCTACTATAGAAATGGAGAAACAGAAGAATTACAATTTGACAAAAGAGATAATCCGATGATCTATGAAACAAAAGATTTTATCAGATTGATCAAAGAACATAAAGTGGATCATCAATTTTTAAGAGCATCCGAGATCGAGATGGATATCACGGATGAAGTGCGAAGACAGACAGGAATTGTATTTCCGGCAGATAAGATCCGGGAACAGTGATCGCAAGTGAACAATCTCTTAAAACAGAAAGGAAAGCAAACATGAGAAAGATCATAGCAGCAGGATGTCTGATGGCAGCCATGACACTTTGTGTTGGGTGTTCATCTGCAAAAGACGGCAGCAAAGATACAACAAAAGCAACAACAGAAACAAAGATGAAAGTGCAATCAAAATATAAAGTACCAAAGATCACAGCAGCAAAGAAAACAGACCAACTTGCGGATGCACAAAAGGGAGAAACGATCGTCACTATGAAAGTCAAAGGCTATGGAGAAATGCAGTTTAAGTTCTTCATGAAGAAAGCGCCTTTGGCCGTGAAGAATTTTGTAACTCTTGCATCGAATGGATACTTTGATGGACAGATCTTTCACAGAGTCATCAATGATTTTATGATCCAGAGTGGAGATCCAACAGGAACAGGAACAGGCGGAGAAAGTATTTGGGGAGAAGACTTTGATAATGAAGTATGTGAGGAACTTCTGCCTCTTCGCGGTTCTTTATGTATGGCAAATTCCGGAGCAGATACGAATGGAAGTCAGTTTTTTATCGTGCAGGCGAAAGCAGATACAGCGAAGAAAGGTCTGGAAGAAGGGAATGTAGAGCTCACAAAGAAACAACAAGCGTTATTCTTGGATCAGGGTGGATATCCATCCTTAACAGGAAGCTATACTGTGTTTGGACAAATGATCAATGGATATGATGTGTTAGATAAGATTTCAGGATGCAAGACACAAGATAATGGAAGTGGAGAAGTAAGCCAGCCAGTGAAGAAAGTTGTAATAGAGAAAATGACTGTTTCAAATGCAGAATAAATTAGAGGAAAACAGGTGGTTATATGCTGATCGTTGCACTTGATACTTCAAAAAAAGAGCCGTTATATGAGCAGATTTATAATTCTATCAAAGAAGAAATTATAACAGGAGTTTTGCCCTTTGGGGCCAGACTCCCTTCTGCAAGGAGACTTTCCAAACATTTAGATGTCAGCAGGAATACTGTGGACACTGCATATGCACAGCTTTGTGCAGAAGGATATATTGAATCAAAACCAAAACGTGGTTTCTTTGTCTGTCAGGTAGAAGAACTGGCAGAGCTTCACATTCCAGTTAAGATCGAAGAAGAGGAAGAAGAAATACGACCAGAGAAGATACCATACGACTTTTCATCAGCAGGAGTTGATATGGAACAGTTTCCTTATCATATCTGGAGAAAACTACTAAAAGAGATCATGATCAATGATAACAGTGAGTTATTTCAAAAGGGGAATTTTCAAGGAGATTTGGAATTGCGCAAAGCGATCATGTATTATCTGAGACAATCCAGAGGTGTTCATGTTCATGCCAGCCAAATCGTAGTGGCAGCAGGAATGGAGAATCTGCTATTTTTACTACGTCAGATTTTAGGAGAAAAAGTTTCCATTGGAATTGAAAATCCAGTTTACAAAAATGCGTATGAAATCTTAAAGGAATTGGATTTTAAGATTCATCCGATCTCCATGGACGAAAGTGGAATGTGTGTAGAACAATTGCAGAAAACAGATGCGAACTTAGCATATGTAACCCCGGCACACCAATATCCCACAGGCGTGATCATGCCAATAGGGCGAAGAAGTCAATTATTAGGATGGGCTAAAAAAGATCCAGATCATTATATTATCGAAGATGATTATGACAGCGAGTTCAGATATCATGGAAAACCAATTCCAGCGATGCAGGGATTAGATGATGGAGAAAATGTGATCTACATGGGAACATTTTCAAAAGCGATCGCACCAGCGATCCGAGCAAGTTATATGGTGCTCCCAAAGAAACTTGCAAAGAGATATCAGCAGATTGGCCAGACATTTTCCTGTGCAGTATCAAGGATTGATCAGAAAGTTTTGACGCTGTTTCTGACAGAAGGGCATTTTGAACGACATTTAAACCGTATGAGGAATATTTATAAAGAGAAACATGATCTATTGATCAAAGAAATTAAGAAGTTAAACTCCGATATTCAAATATATGGTCATGGAGCAGGAGCACATATCATCGTAAGATTCCCTGTCAGTGATCAAAAAGAGTTTCAAAAAAAATTAAGACAAAAAGGCGTGATGATCTATCCGCTCTCATGGTATTATATAGAAGGAAAACCATTGAAAGAAGAATATATTTTGGGGTTTACGAGAATGAAAAAAGAAGATATGATAAAAGGGATTGAAATTATAGGAGAAGTACTCTATTCAAAGTGAGAAAGTGGAGGACAATCATATGTCAGAAGAGAAAAATCAAAATGAGATTGAGGAAGTAACAAATGAGGATGAACACAAAGATGTGGAACATTACTGCTATCTTTGCAGACGTCCGGAATCTGCAGCCGGTAAGATGTTAGAACTTCCGAATAATATTTTTATATGTACAGATTGTATGCAGAGGACATTAAATTCTATGGGCAATGGTCAGTTTGGATTTATTGACGCAAGAAATATGGATCTTGACAGCATGGATATCACAAAGATGATGAACGATATGCAGAGTATCCAGCCAAAAGCGGAAGTAAAGAAGAAAAAGAAAGACAAAAAAGAAGAGCCAGAGTTTACATTAAAAGATATTCCAGCACCACATCAGATCAAGGCAATGCTGGATGAATATGTTATTGGACAGGATTATGCGAAGAAAGTTATGTCTGTTGCTGTATACAATCATTATAAACGAGTGGTTACAAACACAATGGATGAGATCGAAATCGATAAATCGAATATGCTGATGATCGGGCCAACAGGAAGTGGTAAAACATATCTGGTCAAGACACTTGCAAGACTGTTAAAAGTACCACTAGCGATCACAGATGCTACATCCTTAACAGAAGCAGGATATATTGGTGATGACGTAGAAAGTGTTTTATCAAAGCTCTTACAGGCGGCAGATAACGATGTAGACCGTGCAGAACATGGAATCGTATTCATTGACGAGATTGATAAGATTGCCAAGAAACAAAATACAAACAGCAGAGATGTCAGTGGAGAATCCGTTCAGCAAGGATTGCTAAAACTCTTAGAAGGAGCAGAAGTCGAAGTGCCAGTCGGAGCTACAAGCAAGAATGCAATGGTACCACTCACAACGATCAATACAAGGAATATTCTTTTTATCTGTGGTGGAGCCTTCCCGAACTTAGAAGGAATCATCAAAAAACGTCTGATGAAGAAAACATCGATCGGATTTGGAGCAGATTTAAAAGACCGTTTTGATGAAGAAGAAAATATCATTGCACAGGTTACGAATGAAGATTTGAGAGAATATGGATTCATTCCAGAATTTATCGGAAGACTTCCAATGATATTTACATTAGAAGGACTGACAAAAGAGATGTTAGTCAAGATTCTAAAAGAACCAAAGAATGCGATCTTAAAACAGTATCAGAAGTTATTAGAATTAGATGAAGTAAAATTAGAATTCGATGAAGGGGCTCTGGAGGCTATCGCAGAACAAGCTCTGAAAAAGAAAACAGGAGCCAGAGCATTACGTGCGATCATTGAGAAATTCATGCTCGACATTATGTACGAGATACCAAAAGACGACACGATCGGAAGCGTAACGATCACAAGAGATTATATTGAGAATCATGGAAATCCAGAGATTCATCTAAGAGATCAGTAAATAAGAATGATACGCCAATATGTATAAATGAAATGCAGCCAGAAAGTTAAATCAATAACTGTCTGGCTGCATTTTATGTTATTTAATATTCTATTAACGAAAGTCTTATTTAATAACCTTGATCCATCCTTCAGGGGCTTCAATATGACCCATCTGGATTCCTGTTAAAGTATCGTATAATTTCTGGATGACAGGTCCCATCTTTTCCATTCCGCTTGGGAAGCAGATTTCATTACCGTGATCATAAATCTTTCCTACTGGAGAGATAACTGCGGCTGTTCCACATAATCCACATTCAGCGAAATCTTTGACTTCATCAAATAATACTTCACGTTCTTCGACTTCAAGTCCAAGGTATTCTTTGGCTACATAAACTAAAGAACGACGAGTGATAGATGGAAGGATACTGTCAGATTTAGGTGTTACAACTTTACCATCTTTTGTAATAAAGATGAAGTTAGCTCCACCTGTTTCTTCTACTTTTGTTCTTGTTGCTGGGTCAAGATACATATTCTCATCAAATCCCTGACGATGAGCTTCCATGATTGGGTAAAGGCTCATAGCATAGTTTAATCCGGCTTTGATATTACCTGTTCCACGAGGAGCAGCACGATCATAATCACTGACACGGATAGTAATAGGTTTAGCTCCTTCTTTGAAGTATGGTCCTACTGGTGTAGTAAAGATACGGAATTGATATTCATTTGCTGGTTTTACACCGATCACAGGATCACTTCCGAACATATAAGGACGGATATATAATGTAGCACCAGAACCGAAAGGTGGTACGAATGCTTCATTCGCTGCAACGACTTTCTCGATCGCTTCTACAAATTTATCTTCAGGGAATACAGGCATCTCAAGTCTTCTGCATGAATCTGCCATACGGCTTGCATTTAAGTCAGGACGGAATACAACGATATGTCCATCTTCTGTTGTGTAAGCTTTCATTCCTTCAAAACATGTCTGAGCGTACTGTAATACACCGGCACATTCAGAGATTGTGATGTTGGCATCAGTTGTTAATGCTCCTTCATCCCATGCTCCATCTTTGTAATTAGCAACAAAACGATAATCTGTTGGCATATAACCAAAACCGATGTTAGCCCAGTCGATATTTTTCTTTTCCATAATATTAATGCACTTCCTTTTATTCGTATTGTAGAGTCGTTAGCCAGTCTATAGATGGTCGGCTAAAAATTCTTATTGCTAACAGTTTACACCTGAATATTTATAACGTCAAGAGATTTTATGCATCGTAACCATGAATGTTTTTCACCGATGGACCATATGTGAGTCCAACACCCTGAGAGCTGTTTGGTCCTTTTGGATATCCAATACCACTGTAATAAATATAATAAATTCCATTTTCCACAAAAAAGCTGCTACGGTAAATACCACGGTTGTCCCATGCTTTTTCCTTTTCAGATGGTTTTAAGATCGTAATACATTTCTTAAAATCATGCTCATTTTTGGATGAAGTATAATAAAGATTCATTTCCCGATGCCTATGCCCTTTGTAGAAGGCAACGACGAGCATTTCATAGCCTTTCTCTGTATGAATGACATCCAGATGCCAGCTTCGAAGTCTGTCAGATGGATATTTTAACTGAATCGTGCTTGGAGTTGTCCAATGAAAACCATCTTTACTTTCACGGTATAAAACAGGGAATTTTCTTTTACAGTTGACAGTCCACATCTTATATCGTCCGTTTTCATAAATGATCGCCGGACTTAGAATACGATCAGTGCGTGCATCGGAAACCAATACATTCTGAGCTTTACTCCAGTGGATACCATCGGTTGTTGTACGTTTCATGATCTTATCGATCCTGGTACGATTATCGACTTGGCGCCAGTAACATTCTAAGGTATCGATGTCTTTTCTATATACAAGATGGGTATCTGAATTATACTGTTTGTCAGGGTCTTCAAATGGGGTCAATGGATCTAGTGAAACAGCTTTTCCCTCTCCTTCAAATGGCTTCCAATGAATCCTGTCATTGGAGACACAGACGTGTGGATTTTCTTTTCGCTGATCTGCACCTGGATATGGAGTGTATGCCATCCAATAGCGATAGCCGTTCCATGGTTTTTCAAAGTTTAAGACTTTTGGGTGAAATGCCTGATCATCACCGTAAGAACTGATGATATCAAGTTTTGATCTGCAAAGTTTCCTCTCCCAAGAGGCACTTGTTTTGGCAGGTTTATCAATTTCTGCCTGTGTGTTTTTTGGTGCACAAGAAGATGTGATGATCAATAAAGCTAAGATCATCACCAGTGCAATGCTTTTGTTCTTTTTTAACATAATCTCCTCCTTATTGTAAACAGTCCTTGTAAATGAGAATGTAAGACCTGATGATTTTACATAGATTTAACAAAGACTGTTTACAGTATAACATAAGAAAAAGCTTTGTTTTCATAAAAGTATAATAATTAAGGAAAATGAAAGAAAGTTATTGGGAAAGTATGAAAAATAATGCTATAATATTACAGAACAATAAAAAAAGCGTAAACGAAAGGGGAGCCTTCTCATGGACCAGATGAAGTATCTAAAGGAACTGGCAGTGCGTTATCCAAATGTCGCAGCTGCTTCAACAGAGATCATCAATCTTCAGGCAATCTTGCATCTTCCCAAAGGAACAGAGCATTATGTTTCTGATGTTCACGGCGAATATGAGAAATTCAGCCATATCATAAGGAATGGATCAGGAGCGATCCGAAGCAGGATTGAAGATGAATTTGGGAATACACTGACAACAAAGCAAAAGAAAAATCTGGCATCAGTTATTTATTATCCGGAGCAGAAGATGGATTTAATGGAGGAAGAATTACCAAAGAATTTCCTTCTTGAATGGCAGCATGATACGATGGTACGTCTGGTTCATGTTGCAAGATCAGTCGGGAATAAATATACAAGATCAAAAGTAAGGAAAGCAATGTCACCAGAATTTGCCTATGTGATGGAAGAATTGATGGTAGAACACCGGAGAGCTGATAAGAAACGCTATGTAGAGCAGATTCTTGAGACGATCATCATGACAGGAAGGGTCAGACAGTTTATTGCAGCGATGGCCCATCTGATCCAGGATCTGACGATCGATCATCTGCATGTGATCGGAGATATTTACGATAGAGGATCTGGTCCACACAGGATCATGGACTGCATCATGAAGACAGCGAATGTTGATATTCAGTGGGGAAATCACGATATTTTATGGATGGGAGCTGCATCTGGGCACCGCGCATGTATTTGTAATGTTGTAAGAATCTGTGCAAGATACAATAATCTGGATGTTTTGGAAAATGGTTATGGCATCAATCTGATCCCGCTGGCAAGATTTGCATTGGAGTGTTACAAAGATGATGAATGTGAATTATTCCATGCATCTGGAGAAGTGGATGAGAGTAATATCAGAGAAGAAGAATTGAATAAGAAGATGCACAAAGCCATTGCGATCATGCAGTTTAAAGTAGAAGGTCAATTGATCAAACGCCGTCCAGACTTTTTGATGGATCAAAGATTACTATTAGACAAGATCGACTATGAAAAAGGAACGATCACATTAGATGGAAAAGAATATGAATTAAAAGATAAGAATTTTCCAACGATCGATCCAAATGATCCATATAAATTGACCAAAGAAGAAGAATATGTGATGGAACATCTGGTAACTGTATTTAAATATTGTGCTTATCTTCAGGAACATATAAGATTCTTATTTGCAAAAGGACACTTATACAAGGTGTTCAATGGAATGCTTCTATATCATGGCTGTGTACCGCTAAACGAAGATGGAACATTTCGTGAAGTAGAGATTGAAGGAAGAAAGTACGCAGGGAAGGAACTTTATGACGTCTTAGAACATCTGGCAAGACAGGGTTATTATGAAGAAAAAGATATGAAATCCAGAAAATATGGACAAGACATCATGTGGTTCATCTGGTCAAATGAAAACTCACCAGTCTACGGAAAAGCAAAGATGGCAACGTTTGAGCGCTATTTCTTGGACGATGCAGATCTTAAGAAAGAAAAGAAAGACTATTACTATCAGTGGTATGAAAATGAAGCAGTGATCAACCAGATCTTAGAAGAATTCGGATTAGATACATCGACAGGCAAGATTGTAAACGGGCATATGCCAGTAGCAGTAAAGAAAGGCGAAAGCCCGATCAAATGTGGAGGAAAGCTATTTGTCATTGATGGTGGATTCTCGAAAGCATATCAGAAGACAACAGGGATCGCAGGTTATACCTTAGTGTCTAATTCTTACGGATTAAAACTCGTAGCACACGAACCATTTGTATCAAGAACTACAGCGATCAGAGAGGAAACAGATATCCATTCAGATACGATCGTTATTAATAAGGTAACGAAACGTAAATGTGTTATGGATACTGATAATGGCAAGGCACTGCAGGAGAAAGTGGCAGATCTTGAACAGTTATTATGGGCTTATCAGAAGGGACTTATTACGGAGCGTATTTAAATTAATTTTCATAAATTGTATCATACACATAGATTAACAGATGGAAATTGGGTGCATAAACTATAAAAAACCTGAGGTATTCCTATGCCATGTGAAAATGCAGCCCAGAGTAATGATTATTTTGAATTTATCGGAGAATACAGTGGAGTACTTGACTATGTAAAAGAAGAATTCAACACAGAATGTATTACAGTGATCGATCAGAGATTCGCGATCGCATATGTCAAAAAGAACGGACGGACATCCATATATGGACAAAATTATCCATATAATACGATTCCACGTTGTTTCGGTCTGATGGACACACAGATGTTAGAAGATGTCGGAGTAGCGCAAGTCAGAAGGAGTGTCTTGGATCTTTATGGAAATGGTGTTTTAGTTGGAATGATCGATACAGGAATCGACTATGAACATCCAGCATTTCGCTATGAAGATGGCAGCAGTAAGATATATTCTCTCTGGGATCAGACAATAGAAGGTGACTCAGAAGATACATTTCTGGGATATGGGACAGAATATACAAAAGAACAAATAGAAGAGGCACTAAAAAGCGACGTGCCACAGCAGAAAGTACCATCGAAGGATGAATCCGGACATGGTACTTTTTTAGCAGGTTTAATTGCTGGAAATGAGGATAACGAAACAGGATTTTCAGGAATTGCTCCGAATGCAGGATTGATCGTAGTGAAATTAAGAAAAGCAAAAGACTATTTGAAAGAATATTACTGTATTGATCCAAAATATGAAGCATATGCAGAAACAGACATCATGCTGGCAGTTCACTATATCGATCATATTGCAGAACAGCTGCAAAGACCGATCGTCATATTCTTAGGCATTGGCACCAACCTTGCGTCTCATCTTGGAACAGGACCATTAGACCAGTATCTGTCAGGCAGAGCGATGCTTCGGGGAGTCGCAGTTGTCACAAGCGCTGGAAATGAGGGTCAGGCAAGACATCATTACAGTGGTCAGGTTTCACAAAATGATGCAAAAGTGGAAGTCAAAGTTGGAGAGTCGGAGTATGGATTTACAATGGAACTATGGGGATTAGCTCCGAACCGCTATTATGTAGATATTGAGTCACCGTCAGGACAGAAAACAGGTAGGATACAAGGTGGGTTAAGCGGGCAAAGATATGTAACATTTTTATTAGAAAAAACAAGGCTGATCGTAGAATACTTTACGGTAGATACATCTGCAGGAGCTCCAGTTATCGTTATGAGATTTCAAAATCCGGCACCAGGAATCTGGAACATCTACGTCAGTGACGATGGCGTAGGAAATCGTGAATTTGATCTGTGGCTTCCAATCACAAACTTTATCAGCGAAGATACATTTTTCTTGGAATCCACACCATATAATACACTGGTAGCACCATCAAATACAGGATTGCTGATATCTTGTGGAAGTTATAATTCCAACACAGGAAGCCTCGCGATCGACAGCAGCAGGGGATTTCCAAGAAATGCGGTTAAACCAGATTTTACAGCACCAGGAGTAGAAATTCTAGGACCGTTACCAAGGAAACGCTATGGCAGAAAATCAGGAACAAGCGTTTCAGGAGCAATTACCGCGGGTATAGCAGCATTGATGTTAGAATGGGGGATCGTGCAGAAAAATGATATGCAGATCAATACGACAAGAATTAAAAATTATCTGATCCGGGGAGCAAGGAGAGATCCGGAAAGAATCTATCCAAACAGAGAATGGGGGTATGGTCAAGTGGATCTGTATGAGGCATTTTTGGGAATTCGGTAACAGCTATTTTCTGACTTATACATGCAGCATTACTTTTCGATAATTTACGAAGCAAAGAAACAAACAACTAAGAAACAGTCCCCACAAATATCCGTTCACTCCATACAAAGGAATCGCAAATAAAATAAAACAAATCTGGATCACAAGAGATACACTATTATGAAGCAGTGTATCTTTTGTTTTTCCAAGCCCATTTAATATGGTAGATAAGATGGAAGAACAATACAAAAACGGACATAAAAAAGACAATGATCTTAAATACTTTCCGCAAAGAGGATCATGAAAAAAGAAATTTCCGATCCAGGGTCCAAAAACAAAGAATCCGCCAAAAGCTCCAATTCCAAGAAATGTACAAAAGATAAGAGGTAAGATCGCACAACGTCGAAGATAAGAGGGATCGTTGTGAGTTTTGGCAGCAGAAATCTTAGGCAGAAGCATCAAAGATAATGCATTGGTGATCGTAGAAGGAAACATGATAAAAGGTAGTGCCATGCCGCTTAAGATGCCATAGATCTCGACGCTGCGGTAACGATTTCCATAAAAACGATATAACATCATTGGGATCAGAATACTTTGCACACTCTGTAATAAGGTGACAGAAAAACTATTCAAAGTCAGTGGGAGCCCAAGGGATAACAGTTCATGAAATACAGAAAGTTTTGATGCAGAAAGAGTAGACTTTGACAAGCTGTCAGCAGACTTTTTGTGTAAGAAATAGAAGATCAGAGTAAAGAAAAATGAAACGATCTCCCCAACAGTCATTCCACAGACAGCTAGAAAAGCAGGAACTGGCATTTTCTCTATCATGAATACAGAAAGTAAAAAGATAGAGGATACCCTTGAAATCTGTTCCAGACATAAAGAAAAGGCAGGAACACCCGAATTCTCAATTCCAAGGCAGTACCCATGAATACAGTTTTTGATCCCGACAAATGGAAGAACAAGAACAGCAAGTCTCAGGCATGGTACACAGCTTGGTTCATGAAGAAAAACTGAACAGATCAGTTCTGCATACCAAAATACAAAGAAGGAGAAAATGATACAAAGGCACAGTGTAAGAATGATCGTAATGCGAAGTACATAACGAGCAGCATTAATATTTCCCGTAGCTTTTTTCTCAGCAGTGATCTTAGAAAGTGCGATCTGAAATCCCTGAAAACAGACAGCAAACCCAAGGAGATAAACAGGAAAGATCAATTGATAAATTCCAATCTGATGTGCACCGATCACGCCTGCCAGAAATATTCTATTATAGAAGCCGATGAGTCTTGAAAAAAAATTAGAGAGTGTTAAGATCACAGTTCCGCAAATAAACGGGCTTGCCTTTTTCATAGAAAATACCAGCCATTTTTAATCATTGTATGAAATAAAAAAAAAAGATATGACAAATAATGTTGACATAAGATACATGCTTTGTTAAGATAACAAATGAAATCCGAGTTATATAGTCGGGATTGAGGTGAGAGAATGAAATTATCGACAAAAGGACGCTATGGATTAAGAGCGATGGTAGACATTGCGGTATACAGTCAGGACAGCCCGGTACCGATCAGTGCGATCGCAGAGAGACAGAATATTTCCGTCAGATACTTAGAGCAGTTATTACCTAAACTGAAGAAAGCAGGGATCATCAAAAGTATTCGTGGAGCACAGGGAGGATATATGTTAGATAAAGATCCAAAAGATATTTCGGCAGGAGATATCTTAAGGACTTTGGAAGGAGATTTAACACCGATTGACTGTGCAGCATTTACCGGAGATACATCGACTTGCAGCGGCACAAAATTCTGCGTGACCAAGACAGTTTGGAAACGAATCAATGACAGCGTTCAGCAGGCGGTTGATTCGATCACTTTACAAGAATTGATGGAAGAATCAATCGAAATACATACCAAATATGATCAAGAAGAAAGGTAGGAATCATAATCATGGAAAAGAAAATAATTTACTTAGATCATGCTGCTACTACAGCAACAAGACCGGAAGTTGTAGATGCAATGCTTCCTTATTTTACAGAAAACTTCTGGAATCCATCCAGTGTATATACACCAGCGTTAAACAACCGTAAAGTTGTAGACGAATCAAGAGATACGATCGCAAAATCTCTTGGAACAACACCAGAGAACATCTACTTCACAGCAGGTGGTTCCGAATCTGATAACTGGGCATTAAAATGTACAGCAGAAGCTTATCAGAATAAAGGAAAACATATCATCACAAGTAAGATCGAGCATCATGCGATCCTTCATACATGTGAATACCTTGAAAAACGAGGATTTGAGATCACATACATCGATGTTGATGAAAACGGAATCTTAAAATTAGACGATTTAAAAGCAGCGATCAGACCAGACACAATCTTAATCTCAGTTATGTTTGCAAACAATGAGATCGGAACAATCCAGCCAATCAAAGAGATCGGTGCGATCGCAAAAGAACACGGAATCTTATTCCACACAGATGCAGTTCAGGCATATGCTCAGATTCCAATCAATGTAGATGAATGCAATATCGATATGTTAAGTGTCAGCGGACACAAATTCGGTGGACCAAAAGGAATCGGATTCTTATATATCAGAAAAGGATTAAAACTTCGTTCATTCGTTCATGGTGGAGCACAGGAAAGAAAAAGACGTGCAGGAACAGAGAATATCACAGGTATCGTAGGACTTGCAAAAGCAGTTGAGATTGCATTTGCAACAATGGATGAGAGAATCAAACATGAAACAGAAGTTCGTGACTATGCGATCAAGAGAATTTTAGCAGAAGTTCCATACTGCCGTTTAAACGGAGATGCAACAAGAAGAGTGCCAAACAACATCAACATCAGCTTCCAGTTCATCGAAGGTGAATCTTTACTGATCATGCTTGATATGGCAGGAATCTGTGCATCCAGTGGATCTGCATGTACATCTGGATCATTAGATCCATCTCATGTACTGTTAGCCATCGGACTGCCTCATGAGATCGCTCATGGATCACTTCGTATGACAATCGGAGAAGAAACAACAAAAGAAGATATGGACTATGTTGTAGATCATATCAAAGAGATTGTGACAAAATTAAGAACAATGTCACCTTTATACGAAGATTTCGTAAAGAAAAATAACTAAGAGATTTTCTAAAAGAAAATGATAAAGAAAATCAGCAAATAATAGAATTTCAGCAGAATTTATAGATAAACCAGGAGGAATCACAATGTACAGTGAGAAAGTAATGGATCATTTTCAGAATCCAAGAAACGTAGGAGAAATTGAAAACGCCAGTGGTGTTGGAACAGTTGGTAACGCAAAATGTGGAGATATCATGAGAATCTACTTAGATATCGATGATAACGGAATCATCCAGGATGTTAAATTTAAGACATTTGGATGCGGAGCAGCGGTTGCAACAAGCAGTATGGCAACAGAGCTTGTAAAAGGAAAGAACATCCAGCAGGCATTAGAAGTAACAAACAAAGCCGTTATGGAAGCATTAGATGGACTTCCACCAGTGAAAGTTCACTGCTCTTTACTTGCAGAAGAAGCAATTCACGCAGCATTATGGGATTATGCTGAGAAAAATGGTATCAAGATCGAAGGATTAGAAAAACCTAAAACAGATATCAGTGAAGGTGAAGAAGAAGAGGAATACTAGGAGGCAGTTGTGAAAGAAAAAGTCGTGGTTGGAATGTCAGGAGGCGTTGATTCATCCGTTGCAGCATATCTCTTAAAGAAACAAGGATACGATGTGATCGGTGTGACAATGCAGATCTGGCAGGAAGAAGATGAGTTTGTTCAGGAAGAGAATGGAGGATGCTGTGGACTATCAGCTGTTGATGATGCAAGGCGTGTAGCACAGATGATCGGAATTCCTCATTATGTCATGAATTTTAGAAAAGACTTCAAAGATAAAGTCATTGACTATTTCTGTGAAGAATATTTAAATGCAAGAACTCCAAATCCATGTATCGCATGCAACCGTTATGTGAAATGGGAGTCCTTATTAAAGCGTTGCTTAGACATTGGAGCAGACTATATTGCAACCGGACATTATTCACAGATCACAAAGCTTGATAACGGACGTTATGCATTAAAATGTTCTAAGACACAGAAGAAAGACCAGACCTATGCATTATATAATCTGACTCAGAATCAGCTTTCTAAAACACTCATGCCGATCGGGGCATACACAAAAGATGAAGTCAGACAGATCGCAGAAGATATCGGACTGTTAGTTGCCAACAAGCCTGACAGTCAGGATATCTGCTTTGTAGATGATAACTATGGCGAATTTATCGAAGAGACGACTGGAACAAAGATTCCAAAAGGGAACTTTGTAGATCCAGAAGGCAATGTCTTAGGAGAGCATAAAGGGATCATTTACTATACAGTAGGACAGAGAAGAGGTCTTGGATTATCCTTGAAGAAACCAGGATATGTCATCAAAGTAGACAAAGATACGAATGAAGTTGTAGTCGGAGACAAACAGGATCTGTTTGCCAATGTTTTATATGGAAATAAAGTAAACTGTATGTCTGTACCAGAGTTTGAAGATGGTATGAAACTGATGGCGAAGATTCGATACAATAGTCCGGAAGTCCCTTGCAGAGTCTATATGACAGGGGAAGATGAAGTAAGAGTTGTCTTTGATGAACCACAGAGAGCGATCACGCCAGGACAGGCAGTCGTATTCTATGATGGAGACATTGTTGCAGGAGGGGCTACGATCTTTCGTGCAGCAAATGAAAATATGTGAATTTTATTTCATACTTTCTTCTAAAAAAAAGTTATGTTACAATACAATGTGTTGTATATTAAACACATAACAGGAGAAAGAGGTAGTATGCTAAATTTTATCAGAGGATTTTGTATGGCATTAGCTGACAGTGTTCCGGGTGTATCTGGTGGAACAGTTGCGTTCTTACTTGGTTTTTATGACAAGTTTATCATGTCACTTGATTATTTGATGTCAGGAACAAAAGAAGAAAGAATTGAAGCAATTAAGTTTTTAATAAGGATTGGCATTGGATGGGTCGTTGGAATGGGAGCAGCAGTTTCTGTTCTGGCAAGTATTTTTGATGACAGGATCTATGAGATCAGTTCTTTATTCTTAGGACTTATCATTTTTGCAATTCCGATGATCTGCAAAGAAGAGAAAGATTCATTAAAAGGAAAATACCAGAATATCATCTGGGCAGTGATTGGAGTTGTACTTGTTGCAGCAATCACATACTTTAATCCAGTATCTGGAAAAGGAATCAGTGTTAGCGTGGAACATTTAAATATCGCATTGGTTGTTTATATCTTCGCAGTAGCGATGGTAGCAATCTCAGCGATGGTACTTCCAGGGATTTCAGGATCAACAATGCTTCTGATCTTTGGGTTATATGTTCCAGTGATCACAGCACTCAAAGAAGTAATGCATCTTCATCTGTCTTACTTCCCAGTCATAGTGATCTTTGGACTTGGAGTTTTGACAGGAATCGCACTCGTGATCAAACTGATCCGCCGTGCATTGGAGAACCATAGAAGTGCGATGATCTATTTTGTTATTGGAATGATGATCGGTTCTTTATATGCGATCGTTATGGGACCAACAACACTGGAGAATACAAAAGCAGCGATGACACTTCATACGTTCCATCCAGTATTCTTTATTATCGGTATCGTGATTGTCTTCGGTCTTGAGAAGATCAAAGCAATTGCAGAATAATACGAACAATTAAATGATACAAAAGTATCATGATCATAAAAGAAGTTTTGCAGGAATTTATCTGTGAGACTTCTTTTTTTGATATATTTTGTGAAGAGATGATGATCATAAATTCATGATAAACATTCACAGTTTTGACATAATCCTATGATAGAATAAAGTCAACAAAATAAGAGGGATGTTTCTTTTTTATAGGAAAGAAATATAAATAAATGGTATGAGAAAATAAGATTAGGAGGAAGATGCAAGGTGAATGAATTAAAGATATTAGTTGTGGATGATGAAAGCAGAATGCGAAAGCTAGTCAAAGACTTTCTGACAAGAGCCGGCTATCAGGTGTTAGAAGCACAGGATGGTGAAGAAGCGGTTGATACCTTTTATTCTACAAAGGGAATCAATCTGTTAGTATTAGATGTTATGATGCCGAAGATGGACGGATGGGAAGTTGTCAAAGAAATCCGTAAAGTATCTAAAGTTCCGATCATCATGCTGACGGCAAAAGATCAGGAACAAGATGAACTTCTTGGATTTGAACTTGGAGTGGATGAATATATTTCCAAACCATTCAGCCCAAAGATCTTGGTTGCCAGAGTGGAAGCCATTTTAAGAAGAACGGTTCAGACAGAAGGTGAACAGATAGAAGCTGGCGGAATTGTCATGGATGTTGGGGGACATCATGTCTCTATTGACGGCAAAAGCATCAATCTGAGTTACAAAGAATTTGAATTATTACAGTATTTTATGTCCAATCAAGGAAGAGCCCTTACAAGGGAAAGTATCTTAAATCAGGTATGGAACTATGATTACTTTGGAGATGCAAGAACGATCGACACCCACGTAAAGAAATTAAGAAATAAACTTGGTGAAAAAGGTTCTTATATTCATACGATCTGGGGAATGGGATACAAATTTGAGGTTGAAGAGAATTGAGAAAGAAATTATTAAAGAACCGTTCAGTCAGAGTCAAGATGACATTGATGCTGATCATTATCATGACGTCGGTGATCTTATTATCAGTACTGATCAATCTTACTATGTTGAAGACATATTATACTGTGAAGGAAAAGAAGACGATCAAAGAATCCTATTACCAGATACAGAAAGTTTTTCAAAAAGATACGGTACGGAAGAATGATGTGGATGAGATCGCGAAGACTTATAATTACAGGGTTTTGATCAGTGATGGATCAGGAACGATCGTTTATAGTTCTGAAGGAGAGAAGAGCTTGATGTATAAAAGCCTTTGGAACATTTTAAATGAAAATCTTGATAAGATCAGTAACCAGATCAAGAAGCAAGGTTATGCAGTTATGACCAATACCAATAAGAGTATGGGAACAAGCATCAATCTAATGGGCTATCTGGATGGCGATTATACAGTGATCATAAGTACACCGATGGAAAGTATCCAGACAAGTGCCAGATTATCCGGACAGTTTACGATGTATGTTGGACTGATCTTGATCATTTGTGGTGCAGTTGCGATGTATTTATACAGCCGCCAGTTTACAAGACCAATTGAAGATATGGCCAAGGCCGCGAATCAGATGTCACATTTAGATTTTGATGTGAAAGTGCCAACAGGATCTGATGATGAATTAGGACGACTTGGAGCTAGTATCAATGAGTTATCATCTAAATTGGAATTCACCATTTCAGAACTGAAAACAGCGAACAATGAACTGCAAAAAGATATCGAGCAGAAAGTTCAGATTGATGAGATGCGAAAGGAATTCTTATCCCATGTATCCCATGAATTAAAGACACCGATCGCACTGATCCAGGGATATTCGGAAGGATTGAAAGACAATATCTTAGATGATGAAGAAAGCAAAGAGTTCTATTGTGACGTTATTGCAGATGAAGCAAAGAAGATGAACCGTATGGTACAGAAACTTCTGACACTGAATCAGATTGAATTCGGAAATAATCAGGTCAATATGGAACGATTTGATATCACAGAAATGATCCGCAATATGGTAGAATCAAGCAAGATCCTTGTGGAAAAGCAAGAAGTCAAGATCATATTTGATGAGCCAGAGACTCATGTGTGGGCAGATGAATTTATGATCGAAGAAGTTGTGAACAACTATCTGAGCAATGCCAGAAATCACGTGACAGACGGTGGGATCATCAAAGTCAGCTATTGTCGTCATGGAAATGATGTGAGGATCAAAGTATTTAATACCGGAGAGCATATTCCACAGGAAGATATTGATAAATTGTGGGTAAAATTCTATAAAGTCGATAAAGCAAGAACAAGAGAATACGGTGGAAGCGGAATCGGATTGTCTATCGTAGAAGCAACGATGAAAGCACATGGCAAAGATTATGGAGTTGCCAATGTAGAAGGTGGTGTAGAATTTTACTTTGATGTTGAATCTGCGGATTCTGAATCTGTACAATGTTAAAAAAGCATTTTCATTGTGTTGTGTATGGAAGTAAAAATGCTACAGACAAAGAAATGAGTTTTGTGGTATGATAGATAAATAGTGTAAGCAAAAAGAAATCAGTGTAAACTGGTTTCTTTTGGATAATAGGATAAAAAGGATGAAAAGAAATATGTTAAAAGATTACAAAAAACAGATTCAGGATGCAGACCTTGTATTAGTGGGAATCGGACGAGAATTGCGTGCAGACCGTGTGATCGATTTCAAGAAAGCGATCACAAATGAACATTACCAGAATCTCATCGATAAAGAAGATGAAGATTCCAAATGGATGAGAACTGTTTACGAGAGAGAGTATTTATTATCCATGAACGAGACAGATCTGTTTAAAGAATTAGAAGAAGTTTTGGAAGGAAAAGAATATTTCGTAGTGACGAGTAACGATGATGGATTACTGTATCATACCCATTTAAAGAAAGATCACGTGACAGCACCATGTGGAAACGGAGATTTCTTCCAGTGCAGTGCACCATGTAATGAGCAGCTCTATCCTGCGAACTTAGGACTTAGAGATTTGATCGACTATTATGAAAAAACAGGAAAGATCGAACATCTGGAATGTCCAAAATGTGGAAAACAATTGATCTTTAATGTCCGCACAGAAGAGACAAAATCTATCTATATCGAAGGAGCTTACTTAAATTCATGGGCAAGTTACACAAAATGGTTGCAAAACACTTTAAATAAAAAGCTTTTTATATTAGAATTAGGAGAAGGTTTTGAAG
>CAJMOO010000025.1 GCA_905215045.1 uncultured bacterium
CAGTTACGACAGCTGGGAAAAATCTTCGAAGTGGTTTTAACATAAATCCTAATACGGATTCAAACAATCCACCGATAATAGAAGCTCCCATGATCGCACCGTATCCAAGGATTCCACCGCCCATGACTCCAGCAACACTGCTGCAGACACCGATAAATCCTGAACTGGTTCCCATGATGATTGGAACTTTTCCACCGATTGGTCCAATTGCATACAACTGGATCAGAGTGACAATTCCGGCAATTAACATAGCATTTTGTAAAAGCGCAATCTGAACGTCTGCAAATTCGGTTCCGGAAGCAATACCACAAGCCCCTGTAATGATCAGAACTGGAGTTAAGTTTCCTACGAACATGGCGAATACATGCTGCAGACCAAGGAGAATCGCTTTTTGCAGCGGAAGTTTTCCATAAAAATCGTACTCCGCACCTTTGTTTTTCTCTTGATTCATTTTTCTTTCGTCTCCTTTTTATAATGCATGATGAGCAGTTTTATACTGCTATTTTTACAGCATAATATTATAAAGGATTTGGCAGAAAATGTATAGTTCTTTTTTATGAGCAATCTATAGACCTTGCAGATATTATATATCCGTGATAAAATCTATAGTCAAGACGATATGCTATGAGGAGAAAAATATGAAAAATACACAGTTTTATTATTTTTGCAGAAGATACAAAAATATATTAATACTGGCAGCAGGACTGTCATTTCTTGCGTTTTTAACAATGCTGATCTATCCGTCTTTAAATATTGACGAGGAGATGTCAATTTTCGCAGACAAAATCTATACGCCTTGGATTGTTCAGGGAAGATATGGAATTCAGTTTATCAATAAAATTTTTACGATCAATGGACGTATGGTGCCTATTTTATGGGATATTTTTTCCATTGTATTCTGGTACGCATCAGGAGTTATTATATTTTATACATTTTATGGAGAAAAAGAAAAAATATCAGGATTTGCAATGTTTGCATTCCTTGCATTTTATGCATCAGTACCATTTGTAGAAGGGGAAAGCCTGTCATTTTCCATGATGAGTCCGCAGGAATGTATTGGAATGGTATGTACGGCATTAGCAGTTTTATTTACAAAGTATTATTTAAAAGCGTGTGACAAAGGAAGAAGGAATGATAAGAAGTTCTTGTATTTGGCAGTATTGTTTTTGTTCTTTGGAATGACAACCTATCAGGCATTGGTAACTTTGTATGTTACAGCGTTTGTTGTATATTGCTTACAGAGAGTGCTGAATGGCAAATTAGAGATTCTAAAACCGATCATTTGTGGAGCTGTGATTTCTATCGTTGCATTGATCTTGTATTATATTGTAAATAAATTAGTTGTTTTGATGTCAGGATTATCGATGGATTATGTAGACAGCTATATTGGATGGATGGACGGAGACAGCATATTAAAGACCTTGTTTATGGCAGTTGCGAATGTTGCAAGGGTTGAGTTCGCAATTAAGATTCAGGATGTTTCTATTTACAGCGGCTATGTGATCCGGGCAGCATCTGTTTTATTTATTTTATGGTCTATATATATTTTCGCAAAAACGAAAGAAGAAGGAAGCAGGCCAAGAATTCTTTTCTTGACAGTTATGACGATGTTTGCACCATTTTCATTATATATTGCGATGGGAACTTATAAGACACAGGGAAGAATGCTGCTTGCACTTCCACTGATCGGAGCAGTGGCATTTTATCAGATCGTAACAGCGGTTGGAGAACAAAGAAAATCTTTAAAAATAATTATTGTGTGTTTGATTTGTTATCTACTGTTCCTAAATGTACGCGATCTCAATACAATTAATTATTATAATTATCTGCGCTATGAACATGACAGACAAATAGCAAATCAGATTATGTTTGATATCAAGAGAGCAGGGTATGATTATCATAAGAAATCACTGGTTTTTGTAGGCGCATACAAAATGGACTTTGAAAGCGAAGCCTCATCTTCCACGCTTGGAGCGAAAGGATCTTTCTGGTCATGGGATGATGGAAATATTAAGAGAATGAGAAAATTTTTGAAGACAGAAGGGTATGAAGTGAAGGAAGCTTCCAGAAGAGAAATCAGGCAGGCTGTGAAACATACAAAAGGCATGAAGAAGTGGCCGATGGAAGGAAGTATTCAGGAGACAAAAAACAGCATTATCGTATATTTTTCAGCACCAGGAAAGAAATGGTATCAGGCAAATACGAGATAATAAAGTAAAACCGCAAAATAAGTTTGAATAACCCGAACATATTTGCTATAATAAACCATATCAGTATGCAGAAATACAGGAGGCTTTTACTATGGAGAATAAAAGTAGTTACCAGATAAACGAGCAGGGAGTGCTCGGGGAAGTGAAAATTGCAGATGATGTGATTGCAGTGATCGCAGGAATCGCAGCAACTGAAGTGACAGGAGTTGCCAGAATGTGTGGGAATATCACGAATGAACTGGTAAGTAAACTTGGAGTGAATAATCTGTCCAAGGGAGTCAAAGTTGTCGTAGAGAATCATCATGTAAGAGTCAATCTTGCATTAGAACTTGACTATGGAGTAAGTATTCCAGAGATTTCAAAGAAAGTTCAGAATCGCGTGAAGGCTGCAATCGAGAATATGACAGGATTGAAAGTCAGCGAAGTTAATGTACGTGTTGCAGGTGTTGCAGCAGAAGAAGAATAAGAATAACATAAAGGCAAAGTCAGACGGGACTGATCAACAGTTCCGTCTTTGTATCGCAGAAAGGAACCCTAATGAAAAGAAGTGAGGTAAGAGAACATATTTTCAGAATTTTATTTTGTGTAGAATTTTGTGAGAAGGAAGAATTTGAAGATCAGGTGGAATTATATTTCCATGGTCATGAGAATATCAATGAGAAGACTCAGAAAGAGATCACAGCAAAGACAGAGAATCTGATCGAGCATTTAGATGAGATTGATGAAGAAATTTCAGCACATACGAATGCATGGAATTTAGAAAGACTTGGAAAAGCAGAACTGTCAATTTTAAGACTTGCAACATATGAGATCTTATTAGACGAACAGGTGCCAAGAAAGGTAGCGATCAATGAAGCAGTAGAACTTGCAAAGAAATACTGCAATGAAAAAGCAGCTCCATTTATCAATGGTGTATTAAGCAAGATTGGACAGGATATGGATGAAGAATAAAGTTTTTTCTGTAACACAGATTAATACTTATATCAAACGAATGTTCCAAAGTGATTATGCCCTGAGAAGAATCTCGATCAAAGGACAGGTGTCAAACTGTAAGTATCATTCTTCCGGGCATATTTATTTTTCATTGAAAGACGAAGGAAGCCAGATTTCCTGTATTATGTTTGCAAATGCAAGATATGATGGATTGAAATTTCAGCTGGAAGATGGACAGGAAGTGATCGTTGACGGGAATGTCAGTGTGTATGAACGCGGCGGAAGCTATCAGCTTTATGCGCAGGAGATCCGGTTAAATGGAATCGGGGAACTTTATGCAGCTTATGAGCTGTTAAAACAGAAGTTGTATGAGGAAGGATTGTTTGATCACGAGAAGAAGAAACCAATCCCTAAGAATCCCAAAAAGATCGGGGTAGTGACAGCCAAAACAGGTGCAGCGATCCATGATATCATAAGTACGGCCAAGAGAAGGAATCCGTACGTTCAGCTTGTCTTATATCCAGCAAAAGTGCAGGGGGAAGGAGCTTCAGATACGATCGTTGCGGGAATCAGAACATTAGATCAATATGGTGTGGATGTCATCATTATCGGAAGAGGTGGTGGGTCCATTGAAGATTTATGGGCATTTAATGAGGAGAATGTCGCAAGAGCGATCTATGAAGCACACACGCCGATTATTTCTGGAACTGGACATGAAGTAGATACAACGATTGCGGATTATGCAGCAGATCTTCGCGCGGCAACACCGACAGCAGCTTGTGAACTTGCAGTTCCTGATATCAGGGAAGTTATGGAAGGAATTTCAAACAGGGAATATACACTTCGTACATTATTGAAGCAGATGATCCGCAGATACCAGATGAAACTGCAGAGATATCAGATCACAATCGCAAATTTTGATCCTAGATTCCAGTTGCAGGAACAGAAGATGCATTTATCTGAATTAGAAGAACAGATACATTCTGTGATGAAGAATAAGATGACAGCGTATCAGCACAAGCTGGAATTATATACCAGAGAACTTCATGGTCTGTCACCAACGGCGAAATTGATCAATGGTTTTGGATATTTAGAAGGTCCGGATGGAGAACCTGTGACAAGTGCGAAGAAAGTGAAAGAAGGAGATCAGATTTCATTAACGATTTCTGATGGAACGATCATCACAAAAGCAGAACAGATTAAGACAATGGATTAGATAAGGAAAGTTAAGAAAGAGGAAGTTTTTATGGCAAAGAAGAAATTTGATATAGATCAGGGATTTGAACAGTTAGATGAGATCCTTGCAAAGCTTTCCGGCGAAGAGATCAAACTTCCAGAGGCAGTAAAGCTGTATACCGAGGGAGTCGGGCTTGTAAAACAGTGCAAAGATTCTTTAGATAAAGTAGAAAAAGAACTGATCATATTAGAAGAAAATGGGGAAGAACATGAACTTTAAAGCTGAGATGAATGAAAGGGTAGAGCAGATTGAACAGATTTTAGATCAATATCTGCCACCCAAAGAAGGATTACAAAAAACAGTTTTAACTGCAATGAATACAACAGTAAAGGCAGGAGGAAAACGTCTTCGCCCAATGCTGATCAATGAAACTTATAAGATGTTTGGAGGAGAGGGAGACATTGTGAAGCCATTTATGGCAGCGATCGAGATGATCCACACATATTCTCTGATCCATGATGATCTTCCAGCATTAGATAATGATGATTACAGAAGAGGACAAAAGACATGTCATATTGTTTATGGAGAAGATATGGCAATCCTTGCAGGTGATGCTTTACTTAATTATGCATATGAAGTTGCAACAAAAGCATTTGATCTTGCAGAAACAGATCAGATGATGAATGTAGTGGAAGCGGTTAAGATTCTTGCGAGAAAACCTGGAATTTATGGAATGATCGGTGGACAGGTAGCTGATGTTGAGCTGGAAGGAACACCGCTTAATATGGAACAGATTTTATTTATCCATAAGAATAAGACATCTGCATTGATTGAAGCCTGTATGATGATCGGAGCAGTGTTGGCAGGTGCATCAAAAGAAGATGTAATGGCAATGGAACAGTGTGGAGAATATATCGGACTTGCATTTCAAATTCAGGATGATATTTTGGATCTCACTGGAGATGAAGAAGAAATTGGGAAACCAGTTGGAAGTGATGAGAAGAATCACAAGACAACTTATGTCACATTAAAAGGATTGGAACAGTCTGCAAAAGATGTGGAGGATATTTCAAAGAAAGCAATTGATATTTTAGCAAAATATGACAAAGGAGACTGCTATCTTACAAATCTTACAAGATTTTTGATCCATCGAACACATTAGAACAGAGAGAAAGAGGGAACATTATGTTGGAATATATCAATGATCCAAATGATATCAAAAGGATTCAGCCGGAGGATTACAAACTTCTGGCAAAGGATATCCGCCATTTTTTGCTGAAAAATGTCAGCCGTACAGGGGGACATCTGGCATCCAATCTTGGAATCGTAGAGCTTACGATGGCACTTCATCTTGTTCTCGATTTTCCAAAAGACCAGTTGATCTTTGATGTTGGACATCAGTCATATGTCCACAAGATTTTAACGGGAAGAAAATCTGGATTTCAGAATCTGAGGCAGTTTCATGGAATGAGTGGATTTCCAAAACGCAAAGAAAGTAATTGCGATGCATTTCACAGTGGGCATAGTTCGATGTCATTATCAGCGGCACTTGGTATGGTTGCGGCAAGAGAGATCAATCATACAGAGGAAACGATCGTTGCGGTGATCGGTGATGGAGCTTTATCTGGCGGGATGGCATATGAAGCGTTAAATAATATGGCAAGACTGCGTAAAGAGAAGAAGAATCTGATTGTTATTCTGAATGATAATAAGATGTCGATCGCAGAAAATGTCGGTGGTATGTCGGCATATTTAAATAAAGTCAGAACAAAGAAAGAATATGTGGAATTTAAAGGAAATGTAGAGCAGTCCTTGATGAAGATACCGGGAATTGGAAAAGAACTGACAACGATCATTAAGAAATCAAAAGATTCGATCAAACAGCTGTTTGTGCCTGGAATGTATTTTGAAGATATGGGGATTACATATGTCGGACCGATTGATGGACATAATATTCCTCTGATGGTGGATACATTAAATCGTGCAAAACAATTAGATGAACCTATCATCATTCATGTCGTTACCAAGAAAGGAAAGGGCTACCGCCCGGCAGAGCAGAATCCTGCGAAATTTCATGGAATCAGTCCGTTTTCCTTAAAGACGGGAGAAGTCATTAAGAAATCTGACAATCCATCCAATACGGCAGTATTTTCACAGACACTGATCGAAGAAGCCAAAAAAGATAAAAGGATCGTTGCCGTGACAGCAGCTATGCCGGACGGAACCGGACTTGGCAAGTTTAAGGAACATTTTCCAGATCGATTTTTTGACGTGGGCATTGCAGAACAGCATGCGGTAACATTTTGTGCAGGCATGGCTTCCAGAGGCTTGAAACCAGTATTTGCGGTATATTCTACTTTCTTACAGAGAGGATTTGATCAGGTTCTTCATGATGTTGCGATTGGTAATTATCCGGTAATCTTTGGAATTGACCGCTCAGGACTTGTTGGGGCAGATGGGGAAACACATCAGGGAGTCTTTGATATTCCGTATTTATCTATGATTCCAAATGTTACGGTCATGGCACCGATCAATGGAAGAGAACTTAGAGAGATGTTAAAAGATACCCTGCATCATGCGAAAGGACCAACGGCGATCAAGTATTCCAGAGGAGAAGCTCTGTCTTTGTATGAAGATGTGTTTGAAGAGTTACACTATGGAAAAGGCCAGGTGATCAAAGAAGGAAGTGATGCCGTGATCATCGGTGTCGGCAACATTTTTGATGAGGCAGATCAGGCAGTGAAGATCCTTGAGGAAGAAGGATATAAGATTGGACTTGTGAATCCAAGATATATAAAACCATTTGATAAAGAGCTGATTCTTGATCTGGCAGGAAGATATGATAAGATCATTACGGTTGAAGAAGGCGTTTTAAATGGCGGTTTTGGAATGATGGTCAATGAATTCTTAAGTGAGAATGATTATAAAGGAAACGTCAGATGTTTTGGAATTAAGGATCAGTTTGTAGAACATGGATCTGTGAGTGAATTAAGAAAAATGCTGAAAATTGATGGGGAAAGCATTGCTGACTCTATCAGACAATGGATGAAGGAATAGAAGAATGAAAAAAGAACGTTTAGATGTATTACTGGTAAAGAAAGGTCTTGCATCATCAAGAGAAAAAGCAAAAGCAATTATTATGTCAGGGATTGTTTTTGTCGATGGACAAAGAGAAGATAAAGCAGGATCTACATTTGATGAAAAACAGGAAATCGTCGTAAAGGGCAAAACATTAAAATATGTCAGCCGCGGCGGTCTGAAGCTTGAAAAAGCGATGAATAATTTTGATATCGTACTAAAAGACAAGGTATGTATGGATGTTGGAGCTTCAACGGGTGGATTTACAGACTGCATGATGCAAAATGGTGCAGTAAAAGTTTATTCCGTAGATGTTGGACATGGACAGTTAGACTGGAAACTGAGAAATGACGAGAGAGTTGTTTGTATGGAACGTACGAATATGCGTTATATGACAGAAGAAGATATTGATGAGAAAGCTTCATTTGTATCCATCGATGTCTCTTTTATCTCTTTGACAAAGATTCTTCCAGCTGTATACCGAATCTTAAATATGGGTGGAGAAGTTGTAGCACTGATCAAACCGCAGTTTGAAGCTGGAAGAGAAAAAGTCGGGAAAAAAGGTGTCGTAAGAGATCCAAAGGTTCATGAGGAAGTAATTGAGAAGATTTGTGATTTCGCATCTTCCAACGGATTTGAACTGCTGCATCTTGATTATTCCCCAATCAAAGGACCAGAGGGAAATATCGAGTATTTATTGCATATGAGAAAAACAGAGACAATGGAGAATGGACATACAATGGCAGATCAGATCACAAAGATTGTAGATGCATCACATAGTGATCTGGCAAAAAATAAGGAATAAGATGAAGAATTTTTTGATTTTAACGAATGAGCAAAAAGATCCGGGGCTGCGTATTTCAAAGCAGATTCAGGATTATATCGAGCAAAATGGCGGAACAAGCCACAGAATGTGTGAGTTTACGAGACATATTCAGAAAGATATAAAATGTATCACGAAAGATACAGAATGTGTGATCGTTCTTGGTGGAGATGGAACGATGCTTCATGCAGCCAGACTGGTTGTGGATCATGATATTCCAATGGTTGGAGTCAATCTTGGAACGCTTGGTTTTTTGACGGAGATCGAGTTATCCAGATTGTATGAAGGCCTGGATGGGCTGTTAAATGATAAATTTCAGGTTGAAGAGAGGATGATGCTGGATGGAAGGGTGATCCATGCAGACGAGGAAACAGATCATCTTCCAGCACTGAATGATGTTGTGATCGCAAGAAGTGGTTTTTCAAGAATCATTTCATTCCGTATTATGGTCAATGGAAAGCTGTTGGACGTTTATGAAGCAGATGGGATCATCATTTCAACACCAACAGGATCTACTGGATATAATCTGTCTGCAGGAGGTCCTGTTGTGAATCCGAAAGCTAACGTAATTCTTGTGACACCAATCTGTCCACATTCTCTGCAGTCAAACAGTCTGGTGTTATCACAGGAAGATGAGATTGACATTTATATTGAGAATGTAAGAGAATCTCAGTTAGAAGAAGCCTATGTTACATTTGATGGGCAGGTTGCAAGAAAACTTCAGCCGGGAGATGTTCTTCAGGTAAGAAGATCAGAGAAGATTGCAAGGATCATTAAGGTGAAAGGAGACAGCTTTTACAGAATCCTTCGAATCAAAGTTGGAGGTCAGAATGAAAAAGAATAGGCAGGAAGCGATCATAGAGTTGATTCAGCAGTATCCAATTGAAACACAGGAAGAATTGTTGTCAAGATTAAATCAGATTGGCTTTAAGACAACACAGGCAACAATTTCAAGAGATATCAGGGAACTTGCACTGATCAAGAAACCAGATGCAGATGGAAAACAGATTTATTGTCTGATCGATCAGGAAGATGAGACTTCAAGAAAATATCAGAGAATTCTTGCAGAAGCGATCGTATCCATGGAACTGGCAGAGAATATGCTTGTTGTAAAAACTGTTTCTGGAATGGCAATGGCATCTGCAGCGGCACTGGATTCGTTAAATATCGTTGGTATGGTTGGTACGATTGCTGGAGATGATACGATCATGTGCGTGATGAAAGATAAGTATATCGGAAGAACAGCGATCGCAGAGATCAATCATATGATCAAAAAGCTTAAAGAATAGACAGAAAGGAAATCTATGCTACAGAATTTACATGTAAAGAATCTTGCGTTGATCGACGAAGTAGAGATTACATTTGATGAACATTTAAACATATTGACAGGAGAGACGGGCGCAGGAAAATCTGTTTTGATAGGTTCTATAGAGAGTGCACTTGGGAAGAAGATCTCCAAAGATATGATTCGCCCGGGTGCAAAAGAAGCAGTCATCGAACTGCTTTTTTGGATTGATGATAAAAAACTGATCAAAGAGATTGAAGCGTTTGATCTTGAAGTAGAAGATGGACAGATCTTTATCAAACGTGTGATCAACGAAAAAAGAAGTATCAATAAGATAAATGATAGTACTGTTACGCTAAATACATTAAGAGAAGTATCAAGAAGATTGTTCGACCTGCATGGACAGCAGGAACATCAGGTGCTTTTGAAAGAGAAGAATCATTTGAGTATGATGGATCATTTTCTGCCGGAAGAAGCAGGAAAATTGAGGGAACAGTGTGAAGAATTGTCAAAGAGATATCATAAAATATCAGAAAAGATCAAAGAGATTTCGATAGATGACCAGCAAAGATTAAGAGAACTGGATTTTTTAAAACATGAAATTTCAGAGATTGAGAATGCAAATCTGGTAATTGGGGAAGATGAAGAATTAGAAGCGGTTTATAAAAAGATTCTTCACAGCAAAGAAATTATCACATCCTGTCAGATGGCAAGCATGATCACAGGATATGATGAAGAAGCATCCATCGGGAATCAGCTGAGTGAGAGTCTTCGCAGAATGCAGGAGATCAGTCATTTAGATTCCAAAATCCAAGGGTTTTATGAGCAGTTATTATCCGTGGAGGATCTGCTGAATGGATTTCATCAGGAATTAACGGATTATATGGAAGATATGGAGTTTGATGAACAGACATATCAGGAAGTAGAGGAACGATTAAATGTAATAAATTCCCTAAAAGATAAATATGGTCCATCGATTGAAGAGGTTTTAAAATACGGAGAAAAGGCTGCCAGACGATATGATGTTTTATGTGATGTGGAACATGAGATAGATACGCTGAAAGATGAACAGCGCCAGATCAAAGAACAATATATGAAAGAGGCACAAAAGCTTTCAAAACAGAGGACGAAAGTCTCAGAAAAACTTGGCCGTGATATTACAAAGGCGTTAGAAGATTTAAACTTTTTAGATGTACGATTTGAAATCGAAATGACAAAGAGAGACAAGATTTCAGCGGATGGAATTGACCAGATTCGTTTTATGATCTCAACAAATCCGGGACTTCCAATGCGTCCGGTTCAGGAAGTTGCATCAGGAGGTGAATTATCAAGAATCATGCTTGCGTTAAAATCGGTTGCAGCACAGGCAGACGGCGTTGATACATTGATCTTTGATGAGATTGACACTGGAATCAGCGGAGAAACAGCGAATCGTGTTGCAAAGAAGATGGCAGTGATCTCAAAAGAACATCAGGTGATTGCAATTACACATCTTCCACAGATCGCAGCCATGGCAGACAGTCATTATTTCATCAGGAAACAGACGGATCAGAAGAATACACAGACAATGATTTATAAATTAAAAAAAGATGAATCATTGAAAGAAATTTCCAGAATGATCAGTGGAGATCAAAGAAGTGAGACATCCATGGAACATGCAAAAGAAATGAAAACTTTGGCAGATCAAACAAAATTATACTGATTATGAAAGCGGTAATTTTCATATAATAAAAAGGATATATCAACAACGATATGTCCTTTTTTAGGAGGAAGAATATGAAAAAATACAGTTACCGCAAGATTCTTATAATACTTTTTATGCTGAATTTAGCTGCGATTGCAGCGTTTTACATTAAATATTGCAAATCACAGCTGCCGAATACGATTCATATCAGGAAAGGTGAAAAAACATCTTTTTGTTATAATATTCCGGCAAGTGCAACGATCAATGATCAGAAGATTAAGTTAAATAAAACATTTGTTTTTCAAAAATGCAACAGCGGCCAATATGAGATGAAGACCAGTCTGTTTGGAGCTATTCCATTAAAGAAGATCAAGGTTAAGGTGGTAGACGGACAGAAAGTGATTCCAAGTGGACAGGTAGCAGGAATCTACGTTGAAACCAATGGTCTTTTAGTTATTGATACAGATAGTTTCACAGGAGAAAATGGATCAGATCATGCACCAAGCAAAAATAAATTATATCGCGGAGATTATATCAAAAAGGTAGATGAAACCAGTATTACATCAAAGAAACAGTTTATAGAGAAGATCAACCAAAGTGAGGGTAATTTCGTCACATTGACAGTCAGCCGAAGATCAAAAACAATGAAGATCAAGATTAAGCCTGAGTTTTCAAAGACGGATCATATGTATAAGATCGGGGCATGGATCAGGGATAATACACAGGGAATCGGTACCATGACGTATGTAAAAAAGGATTCTTTTGGAGGACTTGGACATGGAATTTATGATATGGATACGGGAACACTTTTAAAGATCAAAGGAGGTTTTTTATTAACTCCTCAGATTTATTCCATTAAGAGAGGAAAATCTGGAACTCCAGGAGAAATTGTTGGAAGCATTGAATATAAAGAAGAAAACATCATTGGTTCTATAGAGAAGAATACAGAAAAAGGAATTTACGGAACAGTAACGGATACAGGAAATAAAGCATATGAGATTGGATACAGACAGGATATTAAAAAGGGAAAAGCCTATATTCTTTCAAATCTCACTGGCTCTATGAGACAATATGAGATAAAGATCAACAAGATCGTTTCATCGGATACGGATGTTTTAAAGAGTATGGAGATTGAAGTTACAGATAAACGTCTGTTACATCTTACGAATGGTATCATACAGGGAATGAGTGGAAGTCCGATCATACAAGATGGGAAACTGATTGGTGCGGTAACTCATGTATTTGTGAATGATCCAGCCAAAGGATATGCGATTCTCATGGAAACCATGCTTTATGAAATGGAAAAATAGAAGATGCTTTTTGAGTATAAGTTTGTTACAATAGAGAAATAAAAAAGGGAGGATGAGGGATATGAAGATTTTACATTTGGCGGATCTGCATCTTGGAAAAAGAGTGAATGAGATATCTATGATCGAAGATCAGAAATATATTTTAGACCAGATCATCACTTTGATTAAGGAAGAGAATGTCGGAATTGTTTTATTATGCGGTGATATTTACGATAAATCAATTCCAACGATTGAGGCAATTCATCTGCTGGATGATTTCTTAGATGAGCTGAGCAAAATGGGAACGAAAGTGCTTATGATCAGTGGAAATCATGATTCAATTGACCGTTTATCCTTTGGAAAAAGTTTGTTTACACGTTCCAATCTATATATTGCGTCGCAGTTTGAAGATGAGATTGAAAAGGTTACAGTAAAGGAAAATGAAATGACTGTAAATTTCTATATGCTGCCATTTGTAAAACCTGCCTATATCAATCATATATTTCAGCTGCAGACAGAATCTTATGAGGAATGTTTTCGATATTTGATCGAACATACAAAGGTTAATGAAGAAGAAATCAATATTTTATTAGCACATCAGTTTGTAACTGCGAATAAGAAAAATCCAGAATTATCAGATTCTGAGACAAGCAGTCTCGGCGGAATCGACAATATTGATTTTCGCATTTTTGATCCTTTTGATTATGTGGCACTTGGACATATTCATAAACCGCAGGCAATGGGACGTGATATGGTAAGATATGCAGGGTCGATCCTTAAATATTCATTTTCAGAGATTCATATGGATAAGAAAGCAGCAATTCTTACGATTGACGATAAAAAGAAAATATCCCTGTCATTTCATCCGTTAAAACCATTGAGGGATATGAGAGAAATTGAGTGTTCTCTGGAAGAATTATTAAAAAAAGAATGTGAGATTGGCTGTCAGGAAGACTACATGCATGTGATTCTAACAGATGAAGAACAGATTCTGGATGCGATCGGGAAAGTAAGAACAGTTTATCCAAATGTGATGCAGATCAGCTTCAAAAACCGTAGACATATGAAACAGATGGAATCTGTCCAGATGAAAGAAGATCAGATTTCAGATCAAAGTCCGATGGAGTTATTTGAACAGTTTTATAAGATGCAAAATCACATTGATCTGGATGATAAGAGATTACAACTGGCACTGTCAGTTTTTGAGGAGGTGATTCGATGAGACCTTGTACATTGGTATTATCAGCATTTGGGCCGTTTGCCGGGAAAACGGTGATTGATTTTACAAAATTTCGAGATGGCATTTTTTTGATCTCTGGGGAGACAGGTGCGGGGAAAACAACCATTTTTGATGGGATATGTTTTGCTTTGTACGGGGAGCCAAGTGGTTCGTACAGAAAACAGGATATGCTTCGGAGTGATTTCGCAAAAGATGATGTGGAAACGAAAGTCATATTTTCATTTTCTCACAGAGATAAGGAATATAAGATTGAGAGAATTCCTTCATATATGAGAAAAAGCAAGCGTGGAGATGGTATGACACGACAGTTGCCAGAAGCTGTACTGTATCAGGGAGAAGAGATTCTTGAGACGGGAAATTATCAGGTAACGGCTAAAGTAGAAGAAATTCTTGGTATGGACCGGATGCAGTATCAGCAGATTTCCATGATCGCACAGGGTGAATTTTTAAAACTGCTTTATGCGAAAGGAAAAGAAAGAAGTGAGATATTCCGCAAGATTTTTGGTACTGGATATTTATATGAATTTCAGGAAAAGATCAAACGCCGGCATCTTTCCTGCAAATATGAATATACCAATATTCAGGACACCTTGCTGGAACAAGAAGAAAGTATTCATATATCAAAAGATGAGCCGGAATACGAGCCATATAAAGAATATTTAAAACAGCAGCATCAGATTCTTGAATTTCTGGATGTTGTAAAGAAGTATCAAGACCGCAAACAAAAAGAATATAAAGATTTAAAAGAACAAAAAGATAAAGACGAACAAACGTGGAAAGAGCAGCAGATTGTTTATTCACGGATGAAAGATAAAACAGAGGAAGTAAAAAAACTCAAATCGCTGATCAGGGAACTGACAGAGAAAGAAAAAGAAGTCAAAAAACAGCAGCGCATGATCAAGAAAGATTATGATCAGATGCAAAAAGATGCTCCCAAATTACATAAAAAAGAGCTTCGGGTAGCAGAGATTGAAAAACAGACAAAACAGTACAAAGAGTTGGAAAATCTGTTAAAGAAACAGGAATCTTATCAAAATGCAAAACAAAGATATCTTGATCAGAGAGAAGAATTAAAGCGAAAGAAAGATAAGGAATATCAAAGAGAAGAGGGGATTCTTGAGTTTTTAAATCAGGCAGAAGAAATAGAAAAACAATATGATGAGTTGCAAAAGGAAGAATTACACCTTTCTGTTGAGGTAAAGCAGAAAAAAGAGCTTTGTGAAGATAAGAAAAAATATCTTAATGAACTTGAACTTTATGAAAAAGAAATGAAGATCTATGACCAGATCAGATCGGAACGCAGAAAATTAAAGGACCGTTTATCTGACTGGCAGGATCAGTATGACTGTAATCAGGCAGGACTTTTAGCACGAACATTGACAGAAGGAAAACCATGCCCTGTTTGTGGATCAATCACGCATCCAAATGTTGCAAAGTTTAAAGAAAGTGATATTACACAGGAGATGTTGAAAGACTTGCGGGCGGAAGCAGAAGAGATTGACCAGAAGTACAATACTATTTTTTCAGAAGTAAAACAAAAAAAAGGAATCGTGGATACTCAAAGGGAAAATCTGTGTCAAAAAAGTGGAAAAGAACCAGAAAGTTTTGAAGAAATCGATCAATTATACGAAAAAACGCTGAAGGAATATAAAAAGATAAAAAAAGCATTTGAACGCATCGAAAAACAAAAAGCAAAAATTACGGATCAAAGGGAGAAACTTGAGAAATCAAAACAAAAACAGAAATCATATGATGAAAAATCAAATGATCTGTTAGAAAAGATTCACGAAAAAGAAGTCTTATACAAAGAGATGGAAGCAGGGATCTCAGAGATTCATAAAAACTTGTTATATGGATCATATAAGGAGGCAGAAGAAGCCAAAAGACAGCTTGTCGATGAGATTTCACAAATACATCAACAAGAAGATGAAATCAAAAATAAACGGGAAGAGATTCAAAGGCAGGAAGTTCAGATTACAGCAGCAAGGGAAGAAAAAGAAAAGAATCTTAAAGATCTTGTGATTCAGTTAGATCAGATGAGAGCATCAAAGGAAGAATTAACGGATCTTAAAAAGTTTGAATCCCAGTTAAACAGAGAACAAAGACAAATTCGAAAACAAACAGACATCCTTGAAGAGTTGAATAAACAGATTCTGCTCAATGAACAGACGTTAGGGCTTATGGAAAAGAAACTGGAAGAATACAAAGAAGCAGAGATGAACTATACATTGTTAAAGGATCTTTCAGATACTGCCAACGGAGAACAAAAGGGTAAAACCAAGATTTCTTTTGAAAGGTTTGTACAGTCTGTTTATTTTGATCTTGTTCTTTCAGCTGCAAATCAGCGCTTGTCAGTTATGAGTGAACAAAGATATTATCTGCTTCGAAAAGAAGAAAATGATAACAAAAAGGGATCTTCCGGACTAGAGCTTGAGATTCTTGATGAATGGACTGGAAAGAGAAGGAATATTCGTTCTCTTTCAGGTGGAGAGTCATTTAAGGCGGCATTATCGTTAGCACTCGGGCTAAGTGATGTGATCCAGAACAAGAAAGGCGGGATTTTGGTAGATACGATTTTTATCGATGAAGGATTTGGAACGCTTGATGGAGATTCGTTAAATAAAGCGATGCAGATCATACATTCATTGTCACTTGAAGGAAACAAGTTAGTTGGTATCATATCGCATGTCGAAGAATTAAAAGATCAGATCGATCAGAAGATAGAAGTCTATAAAGATCACGCAGGAAGTAAGGTAAAATAAATGTATCCAAATAAATTCTTATGACAGAAGACCAAAGACATGATATACTAGGTGCAAAAGAAAATAATCTGGCAGGCATTGGAAGCCTGTACGGATTTGAAAATTAGAAAGGAGCTGATAGAAGCAGGAACAGATCAAATTACCTCAACGGTGTCAAATTTAAAGGACATCATTACCGCATATTACGGACAATAAATGTGAATTTAACAGTCTGCACAGCGAAATCTGACAAAGATTTTAAGAAATAAAATTAATTTTGTCGAATTATGTCGAATCCTTTGGAAATCAACCAAAACTTGCGAAGAAATAAGGGTTGTTTGTAAACTTAGAGAAAATATATAATAAAAATGTAGAGAAAAACAGAATGGGAGGACTGGATATGAACAAGATTAATGTGGCTATTGCAGATGATAACCAGAGAACTGTTGAGATGATGACAGAACTGTTAGAACAGGAAAGTGATATCGAAGTAATTGCAAGTGCTGATAATGGAGAAGATGCATTGCGTATCATAAAGGAGCGACAGCCTGATGTCGTATTGCTTGACATTATCATGCCAAAGCTTGATGGAATTGGAGTATTAGAACATCTGCAGCGTGAAAATCTCAGTAAAAGACCAATCATAATTATGGTTTCCGCAATGGGACAGGAAAATGTCTGTGAAGAAGCTATGGATTTAGGGGCATCCTATTTTATTTTGAAACCTTTCGATTTACGCACGATCATAAAACAGATCAAACAGGCAAGAATAAAGCAAGAGGTGCCTGAAAGACCATTCGTTTCTGTACCAGAGAAGATCCATGGATTAACAGAGAATCAGCTGGAGATTATTATTACTAATATGATTCATGAAATCGGAGTACCAGCACACATCAAAGGTTACCAGTACTTGAGAGATTCCATTATGCTGGCAGTGTGTGATATGGATATTCTAAATTCCATTACGAAGCAGCTGTATCCATCGATCGCAGAGAAATTTGACACAACACCAAGCCGGGTAGAGCGTGCGATCAGGCATGCAATTGAGGTAGCCTGGGGAAGAGGAAAGATGGACACGATTGATGCATTATTTGGATATACGATCCATGCGGGCAAAGGAAAGCCCACAAATTCAGAGTTTATTGCATTGATTGCCGATAAGATACGTCTGGAATACGGAGATGAGATATTATCTCAGGGAAGATAGGCAGTATATAGACATGATCATGATCAGGAGGCTGAAAAAGATGGAAAAGAAGTTAAAGATTTTGATTGTAGACGGAGATGTATCAGAGGCAGAGATTCTCGAATCCAGATTACAGAAAGATTTTGATGTAATGAATCCTGTGTTTGATGGCGTGAGAGCAGTGGAAGAGATTAAAAAACAATTGCCGGATGTTGTACTTGTTGATATCATGCTCCCACAGATTGATGGAATCGGAGTGATCGAAAAATGCCGGGAACAGATGGGGTATGAACAACTGCCGGTGTTCATCATTTTGACATCGATCGGTACCGAGAAACTGATAGAATGTATTAATCATATGGATATTGATTACTGTATGATGCGGCCATTTAAGCAAGAGGTTTTGATTCACCGGATCAAACAGGTTGCAAAGATTAAGGGGTTAGACCAGAAGATCCGCCAGAGAGAACAAGTTCAAAGTGTTGAAGCAAGAAAGCACAGAACGGTTCTTGATTATGAATTTAACATCAAACAGGATGTAACAAAGATTATCAGAGATCTTGGGATTCCTGCACATATCAAGGGATATCAGTATATAAGAGAAGGAATTATTATGGCGATTGAAGATATAAATATGATGAATTATATCACAAAACTTTTATATCCAACGATCGCAAAAAAATATAAAACGACATCAAGCAGCGTGGAAAGAGCGATACGACACGCCATTGAAGTTGCATGGAGTCGTGGAAAAGTGGAATTATTAGAAGAGATGTTTGGCTACACGATCAGTGCAGGAAAAGGGAAACCTACGAATTCAGAATTTATTGCCCTGATTGCAGACAAACTAAGACTAGATTATCATATTAATGCATCCTGAGATGATGTAGAAAGGATGCAGAAGAACAAAAATAGGGAGATTGCTTGGAGGAGAAAATATGGATGATAGATACAATATTTTGATCGCTGACAGTTATCCAGATGAATCCAAACAATTAAAAGAAGAACTGCAGAAACAATATAATGTAATGGCAATCGCAGAAAATGGAGAAGATGCGTTTTCTGGAATTCTAAATTTAAGACCAGATCTTGTGATCATTGATTTAATGCTGCCCGGAGTTGATGGACTAGGTGTCATTGAAAGATGCAGGGAAGTGATGAGCCCTGAAGAAGTACCGGCATTTATTGCCTTAACAATGATTGAGAATCAGGATCTTATGGAATATATCAGACATTTAAAAGTGGATTATTGTATGATGAAGCCATTTCAGGCAGGAATTCTTGCAGAGCGGATCACGCAGATGATAAGAATTCGTTCTGTAAATACAAAGATTCAAGAAGAAATACATAAAGAAAAAGAAGAAGTACCATCCATTAGCAATAAAAATGATATTCGCAGAGAAATCAGCCTGCTGGTAAGGAATTTAGGGATTCCGGCACATATCAAAGGATGCCGGTATATAAAATATGGTATTTTAATGGCCATGGAAGATGCAAACAGCGTGAATTATATCACCAAATCACTCTATCCCGATATTGCAAAGAAATGCAAGACGACGATAGGAAGTGTTGAACGGGCTATCCGCCATGCAATTGATATTGTATGGATCAGGGGAAACAAACAGCTGTTGGGCGAAATTTTTGGAACCTTTGTGATCGAGCAACAGGAAAGACCAACAAACTCTGAATTTATTGCGGCAGTTGCCGACTGGATGAGATTGGAATACCAGATTCGGGTATCATAATATTTGGAGGAAAAAGATGAAGCAGTACATTCCAGCGTATTATAAAAATTTTCAATGCATTGCGCAAAAATGCAAAGATAATTGCTGTATTGGATGGGATATCATGATAGATGAACAATCATATAACCGATACCAAAAAGTCACAACACCTTTTAAAAAATGTTTGGATCAGGGAATTCATCATGGAAAAGAACCCATGTTTTGCATGGATGAACAAGGAAGATGTGCTTTTTTGAACCAGAATAATTTATGCGACATATACATCGAACTTGGAGAAGATGCATTATGTGAGATATGCACACAGCATCCAAGATTTCATAATGAATATGGACATATCAGACAGTCAGGTCTGGGGCTTGCCTGTGAGGAAGCGGCTCGTTTGATCTTAAATGATCCGGATTTTAAAGTGGAAGAAAGTATTGTGGGATCAGAGAGCGAAGACGACGAATGGGCGGATGAGCTGATGAGGATTGAGCTGTATTTATTAGAGATTTTAAAAGATCAGGAATGTCCGATAGAAGAACGGATGGATAAAATTTTTGATCTGACGACAGCATATCAGGAGAAATTAAATCTTACTGGAGAACTTACAGCCAGCCTTGATCTAAAAACGGTTCAGCCACAGTATTTTATGCGAAAGATAAACGAGAAAGAGTATCTTTCATACTGGTTTGATTTTTATGGAAATCTCGATTATATGGATGATAAATTTCAGACACTATTACATAAAGCAATAAAAGAATATAAGACATGGACTTCGTACTGCAGAAATGATCAATATATAGAACGCTTATTATGCTATTTTATTTATCGGCATTTTATTAAGTCATATGACGATGATAATCTGACAGATAAAATTAAATTTGCAATTTTAAGTACAGTGATGATAGAAGTTGTTGATCAGTATTGCAAGGAATATGAGATTCCTTTTGAAATTCAGGATATTGCCAGAATGTATTCAAAAGAAATTGAATATTCCGAAGAGAATATGGAAGTTATTTTCGAGGAATTATTATTTGATTGATATACAACAGCGTATGATTTATTATAAAAATATGAAAAATACTCAAAAAGTATGAATAATTTATCATACAGTTATTTACAACGTGAAAGTATATCTTTATAATAGTTTGAAGATAGTAAATAATTAATAGGAAAACCGAAAGAGAAATATTGTATGGAAATTCGAAAGAGGAAGCCGATAGGTAAGAAAAATATTAAATATATCGAGGAGTTATATGCTACATATTCAAGAAGGATGTTTTTTATAGCAAGAAAATATGTTCAGAATTCGGACTTTGCAGAAGATGTTGTGCAAAGTGCATTTGAGAAAGTTCTGGCATATCCTGATGGTATCTTAAAAGTGCCAAGGGATGAAGTGTTTTATTTTCTGTCCACGGTTTTAAGACATGAGGCTTTGGACATCATTAAAGATGAGAAAGATAATGAACATGAATGTCTTGTTTATGATGACGGTATGGAAGGAGATTTTATTGAAGATCCAAGAGATAATTATCTTCAGATGATCGATCTGGATTCATTGAAACAAAATCTGTCAAGAATGGACAGGCGTCATAGAGATACATTATTGTTTCGGTATGTTTATGGTTTAAAATGTAAAGAAATTGCAGACATATTTAAGATATCTGAACGAATGGTAAAGATACGATGCAGTGAAGCAAGAGTTCAGTTAAAGAAGATGATGGAAGAAGACGAATTATAAAAATAAAAGGTTAGCAACGAGTGTGCTAACCTTTTTTTGACTTATTGATTTGTAACGATCTGAGTTAGTTTGCTTCCAACTTCTTCGTAATTATCTGGGAAGAAGATATGGATTGTATTATCTCCACTCTTGATCTTCTGTAGTTTTAAAGTGAATGTTTTGCTGTGCATGTCACTTGAAACAGAAGCAGAATTAAAACAATCAATTACATTTGATACTAATTGTTTCTTCGCATCAGATAATTTCTCGATATGAAGTGGCTTTAATTCATCTAAAGTTGTCTGTTTTGCCTGCTTGAAAATATCAAGGTAATTAATATACTGACTGGAAACTTTCACAGTTGCTTCTTTGTCATCTTTCTTAACAAGAGAAACTTTATATTCTAAAGAAGCAAGCTTGTTGCTGATTGCTTTAAAGATATCTTCTGCCTGTGATTTTGTGATCGCAACTCCTGCATTTTTAAAGCTTTTTTGAATTGTGGATACCATAGATGACTGATAAGTTTTTAAAGTCTCTTTTGATTCTTTAGAATCAATTCCTAAATCAGTCATAGCAGAAGTGTCCTGCCTGATGAGCAGATCATAAAAAGCCTCCATTGTATTCGTTGGTTTTGCATTCGCTGTGCTTTGTCCGCATCCGGCAAGTGATAATAGTAACATAATACCAAGCATACCGGACAGGATTTGTTTGAAAATCCTACGTTTCATACTCTTTATCCTTTCTGTTTATTTATATACTAAATATTATAGGGATTTTGCTGTATAAAGTCAATCATTGTCGAAAGTTGTCTCTGCATATAGAAGATTTGCGTTTGCGTAACAAAAAGTTGTGTGTTAAACTAGATAACCGAAAGATTAAAAGGAGTGTTTTGTATTTATGGCAGGTAAAACATATGATGCTAACAGTATTTCAGTTTTAGAAGGACTGGAAGCTGTAAGAAAACGTCCCGGAATGTATATTGGAAGTGTATCTACGAAGGGACTGAATCATTTAATATATGAAATTGTAGATAATTCGGTAGATGAATTCCTTGCAGGATATTGTGATGAGATCACAGTATCATTAAATAATGATGGAACTGCAACGATCACGGACAATGGTCGAGGAATTCCTGTTGGAATTAATAAAAGAACAGGAAAGACGGCAGTTGAGATGGTATTTACGATGCTTCATGCCGGAGGAAAGTTTGGAGATGGAGGATATAAGATTTCAGGAGGACTTCATGGTGTAGGTGCTTCTGTAGTAAATGCATTGTCCACATGGCTTACAGTTACAGTAAAACAGGGAGGAAAGATCTATCAGCAAAAATATGAAAGAGGAAAGATCATAACACCTCTTGAAGTGATCGGAACATGCAGAAAGTCCGACACAGGAACAAAAGTACAGTTTCTGCCGGACCCGGAAATCTTTGATAAGACATATTTTAAAGCCGCAATGGTAAGAAACCGTCTGCATGAGACAGCATATCTGAATCCAAAACTTACGATTCATTATGTCAATCAAAGAGAAGGGGAAGAAACAACGGTTGATTATCATGAGCCAGAAGGAATCTGTGCTTATGTAAAGAAATTAAATGAAGGAAAACAGATGCTTCATGAGCCGGTTTATTTTAAACGTACAGTTGATGGAATTGAGGCAGAAGTAGCTTTTCAGTATACAGAAGATTTTGGAGAGAATATTCTGGGGTTTTGTAATAATATCTATACGATCGAAGGTGGAACACATATTACAGGGTTCAAAACAAAGTTTACGACGATCATGAACCAGTATGCACGAGAAATCGGAGTCTTAAAAGAAAAAGATTCCAACTTTACAGGAACAGATGTAAGAAATGGAATGACAGCAATTGTTTCTGTAAAGCATCCAGAACCTAGATTTGAAGGACAGACAAAGACAAAACTTGATAATCCAGATGCCGCCAAAGCAGTAGGTGAGATTGCTGGGGAGGAACTGGTTTTATATTTTGATAAGAATTTAGATACATTAAAAAAAGTACTGGCATGTGCTGAGAAATCTGCAAAGATCCGAAAAGCAGAAGAAAAGGCAAAGACAAATATGCTGGTAAAACAAAAATTATCCATTGACAGCAATGGAAAACTGGCAAACTGTGAGAGCAGAAAAGCTGAAGAATGCGAAATCTTTATCGTCGAGGGAGATTCTGCGGGAGGTTCTGCAAAAACAGCGAGAAACAGAAAGACACAGGCGATTCTTCCGATCCGTGGAAAGATTTTGAATGTAGAAAAGGCAACGATGGATAAGGTGCTTGCAAATGCAGAAATCAAGACAATGATCAATTCTTTTGGATGTGGATTCTCAGAAGGATATGGGAATGATTTTGATATTACAAAGCTGCGATATCACAAGATCATTATTATGACAGATGCTGATGTGGATGGTGCTCATATCGCAACACTGCTCCTGACATTTTTCTATCGTTTTATGCCGGAGCTTATTACGCATGGACATGTATATCTTGCAACTCCGCCATTATACAAGGCAATGCCGAAAAAAGGAGAGGAAACCTATCTGTTTGATGACGTGGCACTTGCTAAATATCGTGCAAGCCACAAAGGAAGTTTTACATTACAAAGATATAAAGGTTTAGGTGAGATGGATGCACAACAGTTATGGGAGACAACACTGAATCCAGAAAGCCGTACTTTAAAACAGATTGAGATCGAGGATGCAAGAATGGCATCAGACGTAACTTCTATGCTTATGGGAAGTGAAGTACCGCCTCGAAGACAGTTTATTTACGAAAATGCAAATGATGCAATGCTTGATATATAGAAAGAAAGGAAAACATAAATAATGTCAGAACATATTATTAAAGCGGAGTTTTCTGAGGTTATGCAAAAATCTTACATTGATTATGCCATGAGCGTTATCTGTGCCAGAGCATTACCAGATGCAAGAGACGGATTAAAGCCGGTACAAAGACGTGTGCTTTATTCCATGGATGAGTTAGGACTTCGCTATGACAGACCACATAGAAAATCAGCCAGAATTGTCGGAGATACGATGGGTAAATATCATCCGCATGGAGACAGTTCAATCTACGAGTCATTAGTTGTCATGTCTCAGGATTTCAAAAAAGGAATACCATTAGTTGATGGGCATGGAAACTTTGGCTCAATTGAAGGTGATGGGGCAGCAGCGATGCGATATACAGAAGCAAGACTTCAAAAGATCACACAGGAAGCATATCTTGCAGATCTTGACAAGAATGTTGTTGATTTTGTATCAAACTTCGATGAAACAGAGAAAGAACCAGAAGTGCTGCCTGTAAAAGTTCCCAATCTTTTGGTAAATGGTGCAGACGGAATCGCGGTTGGAATGACGACAAGTATCCCGTCGCATAATCTGGG